>JACCUM010000253.1 GCA_013811805.1 Geodermatophilaceae bacterium
TGGTCATCGCCGGCAAGGGCCGCGCTGCAGGGCTGGAGCGGACCAGCTCCTTCAGCCCGAGCCAGTCCTGACCTGTCAGGTGCCGTGCCCACCGATCAATAGCCGACGACGGTACTAGCGGCGCCCAGGAAGATGATGAACGCAAGTACGACAAAGGCGATGCTGATGAATCCGACGATGATGCCGGCCAGGGCCAGGCCATCGCCCTGTTCGCCGGTCTGCCTGATCTGCGAACGAGCGATGAAACCGAACACGATGCCCAACGGACTGAACACGAAAGCAAAAACGATGGCCAGGATCGCCATTGTGTTGGTCGGGGGTGGCGGCCCGGAGTAGTACTGCCCAGGGGGCGGCTGGGTTGGGTCGTACGGGTACTGAGCCATGACACCCCGGTTCGCTTCGTTGGGCCGTGATTCTGTCAGACGCCTACCCGGAGGCGCTGTTCGCCCGATCGCCGTTGATGTCGTCGCGCCAGGCCAGCCAATCGGAGAGGGTCGACAGGTCGTAGTCCGGTCCCGACTGATCGACCACGAACAGCCGCGTCCCCACGTCGTAGTACTGCTGGGCGATCTCGGTCGGGTCACCCTTGGCGGTCACTGATCGGGTGATCGCGGCGGGGTCGCGGTCCTCGCGGGCGCACCATTCGTCGAGGACTCGATGTTTGTGTGCGACTCCCTCGACGTCACCGAATCCGTGCCAGATGTCGGCATGTCGCGCCACCAGCCGCAAGGTCTTCTTCTCCCCGCCGCCGCCGATCAGGATCGGGATGTGCCGCGTCGGCGCGGGATTGAGCTTGCCGAGGCGAGTCTCGATCCTGGGCAGCGCCTCGGCAAGGGCATTGAGCCGCCCGCCGGCCGTACCGAACTCGTAGCCGTACTCCGCATAGTCCTTCTCGAACCAACCCGAGCCGATCCCGAGGATCAGCCGGCCGTCGCTTATGTGATCCACCGTGCGGGCCATGTCGGCAAGCAGGTCTGGGTTGCGATAGGAGTTGCACGTCACCAGGGCGCTGAGTTCGCACCGGGAGGTGGCCTGCGCGAGCGCGGCCAGCATCGTCCAGCACTCGAAGTGCTTGCCCTCCGGCTCGCCGAAGAGTGGGTAGAAGTGGTCCCACGTGAACACGATGTCGACGCCCATGTCATCCGCGGCCACTGCGGCGTCTCGGATCTGGACCCAGTCGGCATGTTGTGGCTGGATCTGCAGTCCGACGCGCACCGGGTTGTGATCGGGGGAGGTCAATGGGGCTCCTGACAGGTTCTTGACGGCTTCGGTGTGGGTAGGGACCCCACGCTACGCAAGGCCCGGGGGCCATCGTGAGCCCTCGGCCCCGGCCGACCGGCCAGGATCGAACCCCCGGTTTGTCCCTGCTGGACATGGACGGCTCACCTGGGCGTGCTCAATCCTGGCGAGAGCCACCCGACCCAGCGTGGCGATCAACGGAAGGCTTCCTCGTGCGCATCGCGATGAACATCGGCGGCGATGTCTTCGGCGAGCCGAGCTCCCCAGCCGACGTGGTAGCGCAGGCCCGGCGCGCGGAGGCCGAGGGGTTCGGATCGGCATGGTCGGTGCACTTCTCACGTGGGTACGACGCCCTGAGCACGCTGGCCGTCGCGGGTGTGGCCACCGAGCGCATCGAGCTCGGCGTCGGAATAGTGCCTACCTATCCACGTCATCCACTGGCCCCGGCCCAGCAGGCAGCGACCACGCAGGTCTTCTGCGGAGGGCGGCTGACCCTCGGCGTGGGCGTGTCGCATCGTCCGGTGATCGAGGGCCTGCACGGGCTGGACTACACCGCTCCGGCCGCAACATGCGGGAGTACCTGACGGTCCCTGGACTGCCGGTCGCTTTGGCGGATCCCGAGCAAGCTCGCACGGTCGCCCAATCGAGGTTCGCCCGCTACGGCGGATTGGAGAACTACCGCAAGGTCTTCGACCGCGAGGGCGTGGACTCGGTGGCCGAACTCGCCCTCGTGGGCAGCGAGTCGGACCTGGAGAGGGAGTTGGTGGGCTACGCCGGGGCCGGTGTCACCGAACTCTGGCCTGCGGTCTTCCCGGTCGGTGCCGACGCCGCTGCCAGTCTCGACCGGACCCGCGCATTCCTCGCCCAGTTGGGGTCGATCGGTTAGACCTCGCCGGCAGCTTCAGGGGTCAGGGCGGTCAGCCGCTGGAATATCTTTCGGGCGGCGTCGAAGACGATCAGCCTGGCCTCGCCCAGGAGCACCGACAGAATGGAGCCCCGGCGCTGCACGATCACCGTCTGTGTGGTCCCCTCGGCCAAGGTGTACTCCACGACGACACGATCCTCGGCCAGCCCGCTCTGGTCGATCGGCGGGATCTCGGTGAACGTCTGGTCCGGTGGGCAGTTCCCGTACGCGCCGCGCAGTTCGATCAAGGCCAATTCAGCGCCGTCGTACTCGTCGTAGGCCACCGCTTCGGTGGCCAGAACTGCGATGCCGTCGGGGTTGATTCCCGTCACAGGCACCTTTGCCGTACGACGGCGTTCGGACAGGAACTCGAAACCGCACAGACCGAGAAAGGTCGGATCGTCGAAGAGGACTCCGTCGGTCGGGCTCTCCTCCACGGTCCAGTCCGCAGGCAGATCGGCGGCGGTCAGGGCGACGGTACGTATCGCCTGCTCCGGCGTTGACGGGGTCGGAGCCGAACTGGAGGCCTCTGTCGGTTCGGCTGGCCCGCCCGGCCCCGACACGGTGACCCGAGTCGACCGGGTTTCACCAGGAGTGCCCTCGGGGCCTAAACCGGACCCGATGCAACCACTGAGCAGAACTGCCGAAGTCACGGCCAGTGCATAACCGCGCGCCGTCGGTGGCATCCCTCCACGGTAGGCGGAGCGGCCCAACAGGGTGGTCCGGATCACCGAGGATCCGGACTCGGACGCAGCGCGGACCGGGGGATACTGCCGGTAACGCCGGACCACGAAGGAGACTCCCGATCCCATGGCCCGCCTTGCGCAGACCCCCGATCTCACCGACATCCAGACCGAGATCCTGGCTGCCGTCCGTACCTTCACCGACCGGGAGATCGTGCCGCGGGCCCAGGAACTGGAGCACGGCGACATCTACCCGGACAAGATCGTCGACGGGATGATGGACATGGGCCTGTTCGGGCTGACCATCCCCGAGGAGTACGGCGGTCTCGGCGAGTCCCTGTTGACGTATGCGCTGGTCGCCGAGGAGATCGCCAGGGGCTGGATGAGCGTGTCCGGTGTGATCAACACGCACTTCATTCTGAGCTACATGATCGGCCAGCACGGCACCGAGGAGCAGAAGCAGAACTACCTGCCCAGGATGGCCTCCGGTGAGATCCGCGGCGCCTTCTCGATGAGCGAGCCGGGACTCGGGTCAGACGTGGCGGCGATCAAGGCCAAGGCGGTACGCGACGGCGAGGACTATGTGCTGTCCGGGTCGAAGATGTGGCTGACCAACGGAGAGAACGCCGGCCTGGTCGCCTTTCTGATGAAGACTGACGAGGGTAGCGACTCGCCGTACAAGAACCTCACGACGTTCCTGGTCGAGAAGGAGCCGGGGCTCGGCGAGGTACGGCCAGGATTCTCGATTCCAGGCCGGATCGAGAAGATGGGCTACAAGGGAATCGACTCCACCGATGCGAGCTTCGACGGCTTCCGGATCGGTGCCGACGCGATTCTCGGTGGCGAACCGGGCCGCGGCTTCTACCAGATGATGGACGGCGTCGAGGTCGGCCGGGTCAACGTCGCGGCCCGTGGCTGCGGGGTGGCGATCCGGGCCTTCGAGCTCGCGATCGACTACGCGCAGACGCGCGAGACCTTCGGAAAGCCGATCGCCGAGCACCAGGCGATCGCCTTCAAATTGGCCGAGATGGCCACCAAGATCGAGGCGGCGCACACGATGATGGTCAAGGCCGCTCGGCTCAAGGACGCCGGTGCACGAAACGATGTCGAGGCCGGCATGGCGAAGCTGCTGGCCAGCGAGTACTGCATGGAGGTCACCCAGGACTCCTTCCGGATCCACGGCGGCTACGGCTACTCCAAGGAGTACGAGATCGAGCGCCTGATGCGTGAGGCGCCGTTCCTGCTGATCGGTGAAGGCACGAGCGAGATACAGAAAATGATCATCAGTCGTGGGCTGCTCAAGGAGTACCGCAAGGCGACCTAGCGCAAAGCTGGCTTGCGGTCAGTCAGTGCTGCCGTGGTTGACAATCCACTCCTGTGGCTGCCCCGTAAGCTCAGCCACCAATTCGAAGTCCGTCATAGTGCAGCACAGTCAGGCCCCCTCGTCTCGGCGATCGCTGCGACGAGGCGTCGACGAGGGACAAGGCCCGGTGCTGGCCACGACTGCACAGCTCGCCCTGAACCTCCAAGCAGCGCCGGTGATCAGCGTCGGTGACTGGGACCGCTGTGAAGGCGCGCAGGCGCTCAGTCAGCTGTTGTAGTCGTCTTGGCTTCGGGTCGAGTAGCCGAGTTCGAAAGCCACTGGCGGGCATACCCCAACCCGACCTTGCGCCGCCAGTGGCGCGTAGGCAGCCGCAACGCTCGGTTTCGTGAGACGCGGGTACGGACGTCCACAGTCAACCTTCCCGTACGCCGAAGCGGGCGTACACGCGCCGCAACGGCCTTGGGGCCCACCAGTTCCACTCGCCGAGCAACGTCATCGTGGCCGGCACCAGCAGACAGCGGATCAGGGTGGCGTCGATCGCAACTGCGACGGCGAGGGCTACTCCGGTCTGCTTGATGATGATCAGCTGACCTGCAACGAATCCAGCGAAGACGAGGACGACGATCAGGCCCGCCGAGGTGATGATCCGCCCGGAGCGTTGCAAGCCGGCCACGACCGCCTCATTGTTGGACATTCCGCCATCGCGGAATTCCTTGATCCGGCTCAACAGGAAGACCTCGTAGTCCATCGCCAGCCCGAACCCGAAGGCCAGCACCAACAGCGGGATGGTCGTCTCGATACCACCGGTCGGTGTGAAGCCCAACAGATCGCTCAAGTTGCCGTACTGGAAGACCCAGACCAGCACACCGAAGGAGGCGCCCAGAGAGACCACGTTCATGAACAACGCCTTGAGCGGCACCAGGATCGAGCCGGTCATCAGGAAGAGCAACAAGAAGGTTGCAAAGACCACGACGGCGATGGCCAGCGGCGCTCGGTCGGTGATCGCGTCGACGAAGTCGACCAACCCGGCGCTCTGACCGGTGACCCAGGTCTGGTAGCCGGGCGGGTCGGCTCGTACGGCCGCTACCAGCTCCAGGGCCTCGGGGCTGGCCGGATCTCCGTCGGCCGGATAGACCGACAGCACGCTGTAGTCCGGACCGACAGCAGCCGGAGGTGCCACCGTGAGCGAGCTGTCCGTCGCCCTGACCCGCTCGGCCAGCTCGGTCATCTGCTCGGGACTTGCCCGGCCGACGATCTGCACGGCCGGGAAGCCAGCCGTGGCGTACTTGGCGGTCAGGGTGTCGAAGAACTGTCGCTGCGGCGCGGACTCGGGCAACAGCGCGACCCCGGAGTTGCGCAGCTGAAGATCCGAGACCGGGGCGGCGAGCAGCGCCAGGACAGCAAGCACCGCGAGCACCACCAGCACCGGGCGGCGTTGGGTGCCTCGACCCAGCCGGGAGAACAGACCTTCGGCTGGCGCGACATCGCCGAGTCGACGCAGCGCCGACCGCAGGCCCGGAATCCGCTGTAGCAGGCCTGGCCTGACCAGCCGCGGGCCGGCCAGCGCCAGGAGGGCAGGTACCAGGGACAGTGCGACCAGCATGGCAACAAGCACGATGCTCATCCCGGCGGCCCCGACCGCGCGCAGGAAGTCGGCACTGAACAGCAGCAGACCGGACAGGCTGATTCCGACAGTGACGGCCGAGAAGACGACGGTACGACCGGCGCTGGCCATCGTCGCGGCGAGCGCCGTACGAACCCGTTCCTGGGTAGCGATCTTGGCGGGAACCGGCTGGGATTCTGTGCTCGGCCGGTGTTCATCCTCGGTTGCGAGCTTGCGCAGTTCTTCCCGGAAGCGGGAGACGATCAGCAGGCCGTAGTCGATGCACAGACCCAGCCCGAGGACGGTGACAACATTGACCACGCTGGCATCGAGATCGATGAGGTAGGAGAAGCCAAGCAGCCCAAGCAGGCTGACCGCGATCGAGGCGATCGCACCGATGATCGGCAGCCCAGCTGCCAGGAAGCCGCCGAAGACGAGGATCATCACCAACAGGCTCACCGGCAGGGCGATTCCCTCACCGGTGGCCAGGTCAGCCGAGACCTGGTCAGTGATCGCGGTGACCAGCGGCTGGGTGCCGCCGACGAGTGTTCGAGCACCCTGGACCGATGCGGTGATGTCTGCGGCCGCCTGGTCGAGGCGGTCCTGCACTGCTGCCAACGCGACGTCGTAGTCAGCTTCGGGCAGTTCTGGTTCGAGGTCGACGACGACCAGCAGGCCGTTGCCGTCTTCGGCAATCAGGCCAGTTGCGGCCGGGCCATCGAGCCCGCCTGGGACGGCGAACGGGTCGAGGACCCGAAGCACCCCGTCGATGCCGGCCAGGTCTTCGCGAGCCGAGGTGATCGGGCCGACCAGGCCGGGGTCGGTGGCCGGAATGCCGTCGGTGAGCAGCGTCAGTCCGCCGCCGGTCTCGGCATTGTCCTGCAGGATGTCCTGCCCGTCCCGAGCCTCTCCCGGCACGGTGGGGTCACCGGAGCTCAGCCGCGGGAACAGCCCTTCGCCGAATCCGCCGAGCGCTGCGGTGAAGCCCAGGACGGCCAGGAAGAGCCAGGCAACGACAACAGGGAGCGGGTGGCGGGCTACCGCGCGCCCCAGACCGGCGAGCACGCCGGCAATACTTCAGGGACGCTGTCCTCAGCTCGGAGCGGGGTGAGCGGCGCTGCTGGATGGCGTCGGTGGGGAAGAGGCGCGCCTCACGCAGCGAGGCTGGCGTGCATCTCCCATACCAGAACTTCAGCGGGCTCGACGGCAGTGATCCTCTGCCCACCGGTCGCGGTAAACCGCACAGCGTCACCCGCCTCCAGCTCGCCGGCGCCTTCCAGCGTGACCGTGCCGCGAGGGACGAACAGGTGCAGATACGGGGCGTCAGGAAGTTGCGCGCTCTGGCCGGGCTGCAACCGCGCGGCGTGCAGGGCGGCGTACCGGTTCGAGATCCGGATGGCCGCCGCACCGGCATGCTGGTCCATGCCGGAAGCGACTGGTACCAGCCCGCCGGAGAGGAGATCGGTCTCGATCTCGACCTGC
This sequence comes from Geodermatophilaceae bacterium, assembly GCA_013811805.1. GTDB lineage: Bacteria > Actinomycetota > Actinomycetes > Mycobacteriales > Geodermatophilaceae > JACCQS01. The sequence continues at coordinate 7,236 of JACCUM010000253.1, forward strand.
TCGTACCCGGGGGAGATCCCGGTCTCGTCCGGAACAACCCACATCTGGACGAAATGAACCGTCTCGGTGTGTGCCGTACCGCCCTGCAGCCGCCAGGAGTCGTTCTTCTCCGAGTGCAGGATTCCCGTGCCAGCGCTCATCCGCTGGGCCAGACCTGGATAGATCAAACCGGAGTGACCCGTTGAGTCCTGATGGACAAGCGATCCCTGCAGGACCCAGGTGACGATCTCCATGTCGCGATGCGGGTGGGTCTCGAAGCCGGCGCCCGGCCGTACGACGTCGTCGTTGTTGACCAGCAGGAGACCGTGATGGGTGTTGTGTGGGTCGTAGTGCCCGCCGAAGGAGAATGAGTGCTTCGAGTCCAGCCACGAGATCTTCGTGGCATCCCGCTCCGCTGACCGTCGAACGTCCACCTTCTCGAGGAGCGCTGGCGTCGTCATGTGGCGATCCTTCTTTTCGTCGAGATGTCCGGCACGTACGTCAAGGATCAAGGCGGTTGCATCGGCAACTATTCCTTGCATCTTGTCAGTGTTGACTTCGAGTGCGCTCACACTTCTACCGTTACCGGCATGAACGATGTCTCCGAACGTTTGCAATGCCTGGTCCTCGAGCATGCCGACGGCAAGGAGTTGCCGCCGCTGTCCGAGGAGCTTGTCCGGTCGCTCGACCTACCCGCCGGCGTGGGCAACGCTCTGCCGATCGCCGAAGTCTCCGCGCTGACCGGCGTCACAGCCCACACACTGCGCTACTACGAACGGATCGGGTTGGTCTCGGTCGGCCGCGATGGCGGTGGCCGGCGGTCCTACGACCGGGAGGCGTTGGGCCGGGTCGTATTCATCACCCGACTACGTATGTCCGACATGCCCATTCGCGATATCCGGCGCTACGTCGAGCTGGTCGACCACGGGCAGTCCACCGTCCCGGAGCGCTTGGACTTGCTCGTCGAGCATCGCGCATCAATCCAGTCCCGGATGGCAGACCTGCAATGGGCACTCGCGGTCATCGACTACAAGATCACCTCCTACGGCGGTGAGTGCTCTCCGTAGACCCTCAGTTGGCCGCCACCGCTTCCGATGTAGACGATCCTGAGGAGAGCACCGATGACCACGAATACGTCCGGCCGCACCCGTCGCCTGAGCGCCGAGCTCAGCGTCTCACCGCTGGGACTGGGCTGCATGGGAATGAGCTATGCCTACGGGCCGACCGACCGTGCCGAAGCGTTGGCGACCATTCGCCGCGCTCTCGACCTCGGCGTGACCTTCGTGGATACCGCAGACATGTACGCCGCCGGCGAGAACGAGGAGCTCGTCGGAGAGGCAATCGCCGGGCGCCGAGACGAGGTCATCCTGGCCACGAAGTTCGGCATCCTCGTCGACCCCGCGACGTCGAGGCCCAACGGTGTGAACGGATCACCGGACTACGTCCGGACAGCGATCGATCGCTCGCTGACCAGGCTCGGAGTCGACCACGTCGACCTCTACTACCTGCACCGGCCAGACCCGCAGGTGCCGATCGAGGAGACCGTGGGCGCCATGGCCGGGCTGGTCGCGGCGGGCAAGGTTGGCGCCCTTGGCTTGTCGGAGGCTTCGGCCGGCACCATCCGCCGGGCTGTTGCGGTGCATCCCATCGCCGCGATCCAGTCCGAGTGGTCGATCTTCAGCCGGGACATCGAGGAGTCGGTGGTCCCGACCGCCCGCGAACTGCACATCGGGCTGGTCCCGTACAGCCCCTTGGGCCGGGGACAGTTGACCGGCGCGGCCACCTCGACGACGGACTTGGCCGACGACGACTTCCGCCGAACGCTGCCGCGCTGGCAGACCGACAACCTGGCCGCGAACCAGGCGCTGGTCGATCGGGTCCGGGCGATTGCCTCCGCGCACGGGGCTGCCCCGGCTCAGGTGGCGCTGGCCTGGTTGCTGGCTCAGGGCGACGACGTTGTGCCTATCCCGGGAACCAAGCGCCGGAACCATCTAGAGGAGAACGCCGGTGCCGTCGACGTGGCTCTGTCACGGGCCGATCTCGCGAATCTGTCGGACCTGCGCGCGTCCGGCGACCGTTACCCCGACATGACCTGGGTTCAGCGGGACACGCCGGCGCTGGGCTGAGTGGCTGTTGCCAGCAGGACGCGTGCGTCGAGGCCCGCGCCGACGTACGGTGAAAGGCATGTGCCGCAACATTACCGAACTGCGCGGGCTGGAGCCCGCAGCCACCGACGACGAGATCGCTGCTGCTGCCCGGCAGTACGTTCGCAAGGTCTCTGGTCTTCGCGACCCTTCGGGGCCGCCTTCGGCCGCCTTCGAGGCGGCGGTCGCCGAGGTCACAACGACGACCGCTCGGCTGCTCGACCAGCTGCCCGACCGCCGTCAGCCGCCGAAGGCGGTCCCGCCGCTGCGTCGTCCCGAGGTTCGCGCCCGGATCGCCGCCCGACAAGCCGCTTCCGCCCGCTGAGGGCCGACGGTTGTTGCCGAGGTAACCGGTCGCAAACGACAACCCAGGCCCCTCAGAACTGTCGTTTGTGACCGGCGGTGGCGCTGCACTGCTGGGTCAGTCGTTGTATCCCGGCCCGGCGTCTGCGTACCGGCTGGTCCGATCACCCTCCCCGACGCTCACCGTGGTTCCGTCGGCATTCGGTCCTTCGAGCACCAGCGAACCGTCGGCTCCGGGTACGTCACGATCGCAAGACCCTCCTCCAGCGGGATGTCGGTTGTGACGAGAACGTCGCCGGGACCAAGTGGACGTGCGGTTGCGTACCCCGGTGGGGCGAGCACCAACAGGGACACGGTCGTCGCTGCGCCGCGGCCGTTCGGCGTGGGAATCCGGCCGGTGGGCGCCTCGAGTCGGAGAGCCAGTCCGGAAAGCTCCAGAAGGCCCGGCGGGAGGACGTAGATCCGGCTGTCGACCGAGAGCGCGATTCCGTCTTCATTCACGCGACTGGCAATGACAGCGGCACTGACGGCGGTGGCGTCGGAGGGCAGAGTGATCGCGACGACGATCCCGACGGTGTCCCAACCGGGTGTCCCGGGTATCGGTCCGGCGAACAACAGCCTGGGGGAGAGCTCGTTGATCGGGATACCGACGGGTGCGGCGAGTGCAGAGAATCCGTCCGCTATCCATCGCGGTTCTGGGACAAGGTCGCCCAGGCCTCGCGGATCGGCGAACGCGATCGAATCCGGGTCAGGTGTCACATACGTACCGCCCTGAATTGGCGGTGAGCCACGGAAGAGTTGCTGATCGTGCCCGCTATGTCGATATCGGTATGCCGAGAGAGATCTCGACAACATCCCCAGGCGCGGCGACCACCACGACCGGGGACTCAGCCATTGCCGCCTCGCACGGCAGTCATTGGCTCGTCAGGCAAGGCGACCTGTTGTTGTGCACCGGGGCGGAGATTCTTTGCCTCTGCCCCCGCCCAGGCGAAGAACCAGGTGCCGACCACGGTGTCGTCCTCAAGCGCGCCGGCCACGAGTGCCCATCGCTGCTCGAAGAGATCGGCAGCGAAGGCAACGTGTCGGGTTTCCGGCCTGGGCACGCCACCCGCGACATCCCACGGCAGCTGCAGCACCGCCTCGATGAACGTCCGATCATTGCCCAGACTCCCGCGGGTCGGCAGCCCAAGATGTCCGTCGATACCACTGGAATTCACTACCTGACCGGACTCCGCTGAGCTTTGCAGCGCGTTCAGCGAGATCGGGACGCCGATACCGACCAACAGTGCGGCCAAACCGGACGCGACGGCACTCAACCGTCGGCGGTCTGACTTCTGACGGCGTACCTGCTCGTACAGGTTTGGTTCCGGGTCGCCGGCCAGCTGGGCGTCCTGGCGAAGTGCCTCGCGTAGGTAGTCGACGTCCATCACAGGTCCTCTCGGTGGCTTGTGGAGCTGGCGCGTTGGTCGGCGAAGTAGACCCGCAGCCGAGCGAGCCCACGTGAGGTCTGGCTCTTGACGGTTCCGGCCGAACACCCCAGCAATCGGGCTGTCTCGGCTTCGCTGAGGTCCTCGTAGAAGCGCAGCACGATGACCGCTCGCATTCCCGCGGGCAGTTGAGCGAGGGCGGGCAGCGTCCGGCCTTCGATGGCATGGAAGTCATCAGGCTCGCCGCTGAGTCGGGGGACGACGTCGACGAAGCTCTCGACCACCCGTGGACGGCGCAGCCAACTGGTCTGCGTGTTCACCATCACCCGGCGGATATAGGCGTAGCTCGCCTCGCGGTCCACGAGGTGCGTCCAGCGTCGCGAGGTCTTCATCAGCGCCGTCTGCAACAGATCCTCGGCATGCCCGCGGTCCCCGGTGAGCAGGAACGCCACGCGAAGCAGAGCAGCAGACCCCGCGACGACGAAATCGTGGAACGCGTCGTCCTGGTCGCTGCTCATCGCGCCGGCTTCATCCTCGGGAGCATCACACCTATAGACACGCTCGCGACCGGAGAATCGGTTGAGATCCTGGAGTCCCTTTGCGTGACCGTCCGCTGTCCACAGGCGTCGTGAAAGTTTCCTGCGGCGGTTCCGCGCCGTCGCCTACCCTAGGCACCGGATCGTGATCGTGGCCTTACGGGGAGTAGGTGACATGCGCAGCGCTGGCTCGGCGGCGGAGATCATCGACGACGAGGTTCGTGAGCTGATCCGTCGACGCGGCGTAGATCCCTTCCTCGATGCCGGCCGGATTCGCTCGCTCGTCCGTGAGGTCGTGCTGGACTACGAGGACCGTGCCGCGTCGTCGTCGCTGCCGCCGGTCGGTTACCACGACCAGGCCGTCCGCGCGGTCCTGGACGAGGTCGCCGGGTTCGGGCCGCTACAGCGCTATCTCGATGATCCAGAGATCGAGGAGATCTGGGTCAACGAGCCGGGCAAGGTTTTCGTCGCTCGCCGGGGACGCTCCGAGCTGACCACCACCATCTTGTCCACGGAGGCGTTGGCCGACCTGGTCGAGCGGATGCTGCGCACCTCCGGGCGCCGGGTCGACCTGAGTCAGCCCTTTGTCGACGCGATGATGCCCGACGGCTCGCGGCTGCACGTTGTCATTCCCGACATCACCCGGGCCCACCTCGCTGTGAACATCCG
>JACCUM010000256.1 GCA_013811805.1 Geodermatophilaceae bacterium
GGACCCTGAAGGTGCAGATCATGCCCTTCGAGGATGCGAAGAACTACCGGTTCAACCCGTTCGACCTGACGAAGGTGTGGCCGCACGGCGACTACCCGCTGATCGATGTCGGCCGGATGACGCTGGATCGCAACCCCACCGATTACCACACCGAGATCGAGCAGGCGGCCTTCCAGCCGAACAACCTGGTGCCCGGCATCGGCCCGAGCCCGGACAAGATGCTGCTGGCCAGGCTGTTCTCCTACGCCGACGCCCACCGCGCTCGGATGGGCGTGAACTACCAGCAGATCCCGGTGAACGCACCACGGTCGCCCGCACACAGCTACAGCAAGGACGGCGTGATGCGGGTGCACAACGTCTCGGACCCCGTGTACGCACCGAACTCCTACGGCGGTCCCAAGGCCGACACCGCACGGTACGGCGAACCGGCCGGCTGGTACGCCGACGGGGAGATCCAGCGGGCGGCCTACGTGCAGCACCCCGAGGACGACGACTGGGGCCAGGCCGGCACCATGGTCCGGGAGGTGCTGGACGACGCCGCGCGTGAGCGGTTGGTCAACAACATCGTCGGGCACCTGCTCAACGCCGTCTCCGAGCCGATCCTACTGCGCGCGTTCGAGTACTGGCGCAGCGTGGACAAGAGTTTGGGCGACAAGATCGAAGCCGGCGTACGCGCCAAGGCCGACGAGAAGGACCCCAAGGCGGCCGAGCAAGCGAACCCGGCCCGGGAAGCGATGCAGGCCAAGGCCTGAGCATGGCGGTCGCGGATCCCCGGGTGGGTGTGGACAGCCGGGGCCCGCGAACTCCGGGTCAGGCCCGTTGCCCGGTGGCCGCGGTCACCCCGCCGAGGGTCACGAAGGTGAGCCCGACTCCGACTCTGGCGCGCGGCAGCGCTCGGGGATGGCGGCCGAGCAGATCACCGAGCAGCCCGCCGGACAATCCGTAGCCGACATCCAAAACCGCACCGATGAGCACGAAAAGTGCCCCGAGCACAAACACCTGGGCGGCGACTGGTCCGGCCTCTGGATGAACGAATTGCGGAAAGAAGGCCAGGAAGAACAGCGCGACTTTCGGGTTGGTGATTCCGACGGCGAAGCCCTGGCGCCAGCTTCGCCACGCCCCAGACGCCACCTCCGTTGCGAGCCCCGGGGAGGCAGCGACCAGCGGTTCGTTGCGCATGAGGATCGTGCGGAGCCCCAGCCAGATCAAATACCCCGCACCGACGTAGCGCACCACTGCCAGCGCGGTACCGGACGCGGCGAGGATCGCCGTCAATCCGAGGGCGGTCGCCACCACGTAGACCGCACTGGCCGACTCGACGCCGAGGGCGGAGTAGACGCCGACCCGGCGCCCGCCGGCAATCCCCCGCGCGAGCAGGAACAACATCGCCGGGCCGGGAAGCAGGATCAGCAGGACACTCGCGGCGGCAAAGGCGGCAAGGGTAGGGCCGGAAGGCATGTCTGCACTCTAGTTCCGTCGCGAGCTCCGTCGCGCGGGTCTGAGCAGCACCACCAAGGAGTCCAATCGCGTGAGGTTCGCAGCGGTTAGCGGTGATCGGATCACCGTGGTCACGACCAGATCGGCGCGGGCGGCGAGCAGCCGCAACGTGTACGGCGTGTAGTGCCAGATGTGCTCGGCCGGTTTGAGCGTCCACCACCGCTGGCCCAGCACCCGGCTCGGCAGGGAGGAGAAGTACGGAGTGGACAGTGCCACAGTCGCGTCGTCGGCGGCCAGCTCACGAATGCGCCGCAGCACCGCCAACGGATCGGGTACGTGTTCGAGGGTGTCCCAGCCGCAGATCACGCCGTACGGCCCGGTCAGCGGCGCATCCACCAGTTGTCCACAGTAGACATCAAGCCCTTGTTTCGCGGACTCCCGTACGGCCGGGCGCGACAACTCCACACCCTGGACCTGGTAGCCGCGATCCCGGGCTGCGGCCAGGAAAAGCCCGTAGCCACTGCCGAATTCCAGCAGCCGCTGTCCCGCCGAGCCGCGGCCGTTGCGTGCCTTGACGATCCGGTCAATCCGATTGAGCCGGCCAGCCGTCCAGACCCGCTGCAGCGCCATGGCCGGGGAGAATCGGGACTGGTCGCCGTAGACGCCGCCCTCGAAGTAGTCCACCTGGTCGTAGAAGCGGGACAACGCCGCACGCTGGAGCCGCGGTGAAACGAAGACCAAGGTGCAATGGGAACACCGCCGTACGCCGTAGGGCGGCAGATCGTAGACCGGCCTGCCCGGGTCCCCGCACAGGCAGCAGCAGACCTTTTCGGTATCGGCCGCGGAGAACACTGGGGCTGAGTCGCTCACCCCGGCAGGCTAGTCGCCGACGATGTTGCCTCGACGGCCAAGCCGTACGTGCCCAAGACATCGAGCACGCGGGTGCGTAGGGCCTCCGAGGGGGCCGGGCGCCCCCGCCCACCGGCCAGGACCACATACCGGTCCGGAGCGAGATCGGCACGGGAGATCAAGAGTTGCCGAAGATCATCGAGTTGGGCATCGGTGTCGTCGAGCACCACCGTCAGGTGCGGTACGAGGTGCCCGCTACCCCAGCGAAGCGCTCGCATCTGCTCAGCGGTGTCCACCGTGCCGGCGAGAGCGCTGCGTGCCTGCACGTCGTCGTGAAAGCCGTTACACACCACGATGCCGCCCCGGTCGAGGACTGGGCGAATCACCCTGGCCACATAGTCAGCGTGTGTCGCGGCGGCCAACAGGGCTTGTGCTGCAGGGCCGCTCGACGGTGCCGACATCTCTGCGGCAGCGGTATCAGCCGATCCTGACCAGCGGTTGGCAGCGGCCTGGTCATCGGCACTGTCGGCCAGCACGACGTCGTGGCCCAGGGTGGCAAGCCAGTCGCCCAGAGCAGCAGCGACCCGCCGGCGCTCGGCGGGGTCGGGGCCCTCGACAGCGAGCAGCACACCGTCCTCGGGAGGTTCGTCCACGCCCAACGGGGCAGCGCCGAACAATTTGCGCAGCGCTCCCATGAGGACGCTGCGCTGCCCCGGCGCCACCCGGCTGGCGACGTAGGAGCTGACCGCAACGGCAAGGACTCCGGCAAACAGAAGCGTCAGACCCGGTCCGGTGAAGACCAGTCGGGTCTGCCCGATCATGATGACGTGAGTGCCCAGAAATCCGGCCATGAGCGGCCCGATTGCGACGGTCAGCAAGAGAATGATGCGGACAGAGGAGATGACGAAGGCAAAGGTCCGCCCGCGCAGCCGGTCGACCACCTCGTACCCGATCAGGGTGTATCCGACGATCCAGGAAACGCCTGAGAAGAAGCCCACGACACCGGCCAACGCGGCGGCGAGAACGAACTCGCGCATGAACGACATCACGACGAGAACCAAGCCGGCCAGACCCAACGAGACACCGAAGATCCGTCGACGGGTGACCCCAGGGAGCAGCCGCGGGCCCAGCAACATGCCCAGGGCCAAGCCGGTGAACACCGTACCGAACAAGATGCTGTAGCCGGCCGTACCCGCTCTGAGCGTGATGACCCAGAGCTGGGCGACTCCGATCACGAAGCCGCCGGCCGCGAACGCCCCGAGGATGCCGACGTAGAGGGCCTTCATCAGGGCATTGGAACGCAGGAAGCTGACCCCCTCCTTGATCAGCACCAGCAGGCTGGCGCCTTTCTCCCGGACCCCGGTGTAGGCCGGTATCACGTTCCGCGAGAAGAAGATCGTGCCCGCGCTGATCAGGAACGAGACCGCATTGAAGCCCAGAGCGATGACGATCGGGACACTCGGGTCATCCAGGGCCTGAGCCAGCTCGGGGTCGACGTTGCCCGGATCGGCGAAGAATCGGCTGGCGGTGTTGAGCAGCGCGAACAGCAGCGCCGCGACCGGAACGGCGCCATAGACCGACAGCAGGGACAGTTGGTTGGCCACGGCAAGGCGATTGCGCGGGACGATGTTGACCCACAACGCCTGCTTGGCCGGCATGGTGAACAGGCCGACCGCCTCGATCAGGAATTGGGCCAGGTAGAGCCAGAGCAGGTCATACCCGATCGCGATCGACAGATAGAGGGAGGCGGCCAGCAGCTCGCCGACGATGACCGTCGTACGGCGATCCAGCCGGTCGGCCAACGCCCCCGCGAAGGCGCCGAGCACCAGATCCGGGAGCAGCCGGATCAAGATCACTCCGGAGATCGCCGTGCCCTGAACGGCCACCGACTCGTCGGCGGTCAGCTGCTGGGCCATCGCCGTCGTGGCCAGCAGTCCAAGCCAGTCGCCGAGGCTGGACAGCATGATCGCGGCCCACACCCGGCGGAAGACCGGGATGCGAAGCAGCGCCACAACGGAGTTGTCCCGTCGTGTGCCTTTCGCAGCTGTGTCGATGGTCGGGCTCCTCGCTGCTTTCTCGTCGGGTCGAACAGTAGCGACGAGCGGCGGCGTTCAGAGCCGGTCTGAGGGAGGTGTGTCGGGTCGGGGCGGCTCATCCCCGGTGCGCTCGGTTCGACCCGGCCGACCGCTGGGAGGTTCCAGGATCTCGCCCTCGAGCACCTGGTCGTCGCGCGCAGTCGACTGCGGCCCGCGCGCCGCCGCTGTGCCCGGGTCCGGAAACTCCAAGGGCACCCGCCGGAGATGGGTCCGCATCGAACGGCCCAGGAAGAACACCACGATCAGCAGGCTGAGGATCAGGAAGAGGCCAACCGGGCCGGCCTTGCCGATGTCCTCCGCAGCAGCGAGTTGGCCGGTCGCAATGGCTGCCCCCAGGTCAGCCAAGGTCATGCCGACACCGACTCGCGCAGGCCGGCGAACAGGTCGTCCTCGGGCACCGGAGCGTCGACCAGGCTGCGCACCAGTTGGTAGTCCTCCGTGGGCCAGATCTCGCGTTGCAGGTCCAGCGGGATGGAGAACCAGCGTCCCAGCGGGTCGACCTGGGTGGCATGTGCGATCAGGGCCTGGTCCCGGGTCTCGAACCAGTCCGCGCACGGGACCCGGGTGGTCACCCGCGCGGAGTTGTCGTCGGCCTCGTCCCAATTGTCAAGCCATTCGGCGTACGGCGACTCAGAACCCCTGGCCAGCAGCGCCTCATGGATGGCCATCAGGCGGGCCCGAGTGAAGGTCATGTGGAAGTACAACTTGCGCGGCTGCCACGGGTCGCCCGTACCGGGATAGCGCTCGGGGTCCCCGGCGGCATCGAAGGCGACCACCGAGACGTCGTGGGTCTTGATGTGATCGGGGTGCGGATAGCCGCCCTTCTCGTCGTAGGTCGTGATCACGTGTGGGCGAAAGGACCTGATCAAGGCCACCAAGGGAGCCGCTGCTTTCTCGGTCGGTACCAGCGCAAAGCAGCCTTCCGGAAGATCGGGCAACGGGTCACCTTCCGGCAGACCGGAATCGACGAACCCCAGCCAGGCCTGCGAGACGCCGAGGATCTCCCGGGCGCGGTCCATCTCCGCCGCACGGATGTTGGCGATGTCGGCCAGCACGTCGGGCCGATCCATCGCCGGGTTGAGGATCGAGCCACGCTCGCCGCCGGTGCAGGTCACCACCAGCACCTCCATCCCTTCGCCGACGTACCGGGCCATCGTGGCGGCACCTTTGCTGGACTCGTCGTCGGGATGTGCATGTACGGCCATCAGCCGCAGCGGCGTCTGGCCGTCAGGAAACGTCGAACTCACCTCCATATCATGACCAATGCTGCAATCCGTGGACGCGGCAGCCTCGGCCCCGACGCGGTAACGTCGCACTCTTACCCATTCACGACACCAGCGCACCCACACATCCGCCACGCCCACGTACTCGAGGAGCTTCCACCGTGTCCAGCGCCACCGCCCAGCCCAGATCTGAGCCAACCACCTGGTTGACCCGGGGAGCTCATGACCGGCTGCGCGCCGAACTCGACCAGCTCATCGCCGCACGCCCGGCGATGAGCGCCGAGATCAACGCGCGCCGCGAGGAGGGCGATCTGAAGGAGAACGGTGGCTACCACGCGGCCAAGGAGGAGCAGGGCAAGGCGGAAGCTCGGATCCGCCAACTCAGCGATCTGCTGGGCGGCGCCGAGGTCGGCGACCCGCCCGACCATGCCGAGGAGGCCGCACTCGGGACGGTGGTGACGGTGCGCTTCGTCGGTGACGATGACACCGAGAAGTTCCTGCTCGGCTCGCGCGAGATCGGCGGTACCACCGACCTGACCGTCTACTCCCCGGAGTCGGCTCTGGGCACTGCGATCATGGGCAAGAAGGTGGGCGAGACGGTGATCTACCCGGCACCCAACGGCAAGGTCGAGGTGGAGATCGTCGACCTGGAGATCTTCCGGATCTAGGCGGCCGGACCGACGTAGGGGTCACGTGAGGGCAGCTTGCTGGGTTTCTGGCTGAGCCAGGTCAACGCCTCCAGAGCGGCCGCCGCCCTGGCCTGCACCGACCCTGCGTGCTCGTGGTGGCAGCCGGTCAGGTATCGATTCACGATCGTGGCCAGATAAACCAGTCCCAGGACGTCCTGCTGGGTGGGCCGCACATACTCGCGGGCCGTCGGCAGTCCGAGCGCTCGTATGATCGTCGGAGCGGAGAAACCCTCGGTTCGCGCCAGCGCGCTGAGCACGTAGTGAAGTCGGTCCATGCCCACTGGTACGCCGGTCTCGAACCGCTCCCAGTCCCAGACTTGGACCCTTCGGCCTCGCCAGGCCATGTTCCACGGTGACCAGTCCCCGTGCCAGGACGCGTAGTCAAGGACGGTGTGCGGGTACCGCTGCGCAATCCGGTCCAGGGCAGCCCGGTAGGTCGATGCCGTCGCCTCGTCGGCGATCTCGGCGATGTCGGCCCGAAGCCGGATCATCAGCGCGCTGGAGGCAACCAGCTGACTGGGCTCGGCGAAGGCTCGGGCAAGCTCCCGCATGGCCTTGGTCGGTGGAACCGCCACCGGGCGCCGGATCGCCGGCTTGGCGGGGACCGGCAGCGTCGACATGACGAGGACCTCGAAGCGCTGCCATGCTCCGACGTGGATCAACTGCGGAACCGACAGCGACGACCATCGGACTCCTCCGATCAGGCGCAGCGCCTGCGCCTCGGCCCGGACCAACTCGCAGGTGTGTTCGTTGTCGCCGATCTTGACAAAGGCCAGACATCGGCCGGAAGGGGAAAAGGCCTGCAGCACTGGCTTCTGGGTGGCTCGCGCGAGCCCGATGCCGAGGCTGACCACCACCTCCTCCCCCAGGACCTCGGACAGATACGTCTCGATCGAGTCGGGTGCGGACTCGCGCTCGGCGAGCGCAATGCGGTGGGCAAGCATCCGCTCGAGACCCATGCGCATTCCGCCTGCGGCCATGACCCGACGCAGTCGATCCTTGACCGGCAGGTAGTGGTTGAAGCGGCGTAGCGCGGCGGCAGAGGCTCGGCGGTGCCCGGCCGGCACCAACAAGCGTGGATCGTCGGAGTTGGGGACGTAGATCAGTTGCTTACCCCCCGAGCCTCGCCGCCCCGGGGCGATGGACACTCGCGCAGTGGGCCACAAACTGGCCACGGTGTCCAAGAGCGGATGTCCGGCCCAATGGCCAGGCGCATCCGCGGTCATGGATGCACTTTGCCACGCGCCCGCCGCCTGAGGCCGCGCAGAGTCATCGAGTCGCACGCAAGTTTGCTGCCCGACCGCAACGCCCTACCGTGCCCAGCGTCGTCAGCCACCTCCGGTCGGCTCACTGGCTCGGCGGAGCAGCCCTCCGGTCCGGTACCGAACGTGGGCGGTGAGCGCGATGTTCGTCGAGGTACGCACGATGTCCGGGTGGGCCACGAGTCGGTCGATGACCTGTTGCAGGTCCTCATGTGAGCGGGCGACGATCCTGGCCAGCATGTCCGCATCCCCGGTGATCGTGTGCACCTCGAGCACTTCGTCGATGCCGGCGAGGTGCGCAGCGACGATCGGGCCGCGTCCCTGCCGGATCTGCACCGTGGCGAAGGCCATCACGGTGAATCCGAGCGCCGCAGGGTCCACCTCCGGGCCGAACCCGAGGATGACACCGCTGTGCAGCAACCGGTCCAGCCGCGCCTGGACCGTCCCCCGGGCAACGCCGAGGCGGCGCGATGCCTCCAGGACCCCGATCCGGGGCTCCGCGGAGAGCAACCGGATCAACCGAGCGTCCAGGCCGTCGATACTCATGGGAATCATCCTTGCCGACGACACCCCGCAGTGTGCGCTGCCGGGCTACGGCAAAAGGGAGCCTGGAGTGTGGTGGCGTGGGTAGGGCTGAGCAGAACACGCCGTTTCGCTGCGGCCGGTGCGGTGCCGACGTCCCGGCCAGCACCGACGGGCACTACCGCAATCACTGCCCGCACTGCCTGTGGTCGCGGCACGTCGACGACACACCAGGGGACCGCTCCGCGAACTGCGCCGGCCTGATGGAACCGACCGGGCTAGTCGACAAGGGCGGCAAGGGCTGGCAGATCGTGCACCGTTGCACGGTCTGCGGTCAGCGCCAGCCCAACCGGGTGGTCCGCGAGGGTGAGTCCCCCGATGACCTGGATCTACTGCTGTACCTCCGCTGGCTCTAGCCCGCCATCCCTGCACCCGCGCCGGATGACATGGTCCGCGGGCGCCGGGCCATCCCTAGCGCCCGGCGGCCTTGACGTACTGCCGGATCGAGAGCGGCACGAAGATCACCAGGATCAGCGCAACCCAGATGAGTGTGTAGAGCACCGGGTTCTGCAGCGGCCAGACGTCCGGTGGGGGAAGTGCCGGGCTGGTGTTGCCGAACAACTCTCGGGATGCCTGGGTCACCGACGACACCGGATTCCAGTCGGCGAAGACCCGTAGGACCGTGGGAAATCCCTCGGTCGGCACGAACGTGTTGGCGATGAAGGTGATCGGGAAGATCACGATGAACGAGGCGTTGTTGACCACCTCGGGAGTTCGGACCAGCAAGCCCACGAGAGCGAACATCCAGGAGATGGCGAAAGCGAACAGCAGTAGCACCCCGAATCCGGCCAACGCTTCCAAGAAGGACGATCGGATCCGCCAGCCGACGAGCAGCCCGGTCAGCGACATCACCACGATCGTGATGACGTTGAGGCCTTGGTCGGCGACCGTCCGCCCGATCAGCACCGCGGAGCGGGCCATCGGCAACGAGCGAAAGCGCTCGATCAGCCCCTTCTGGACATCGTCAGCCAAGCTCGCGCCGGTGATCGTGCTCCCGAAGATGACAGTCTGCGCGAAGATGCCGGGCAGCAGGAACTCGGCGTACCCGATGCCTTCGATCGGGATCGCACTTCCGAAGATGTAGCGGAAGAGCAGCACGAACATGATCGGCGAGAGGGTCGCGAACACGATCAGGTCAGGCACCCGCTTGACCTTGATCAGGTTGCGCTTGGTGATGACGATGCTGTCGCCCACGACGCGGGTCATCGCGCTCATCGGACGGTCTCCTTCGACTTTGACTTCGACTTGGCGCCGCGGCCGGTTGCGACTGGCTCCTCGTCGGCTTCTGTGCTCGGATCGGCGGTTTTCTCCGCCGCGTGGCCGGTGAGGGTCATGAACACGTCATCGAGATCAGGCCGGCGCAGACCGACGTCCACGATGGTGATCGGGCTGCCCTCCAGCCGAGCCAGCGCCGCGCGCAGGACGTCGGCGCCGCCGGCCACCGGAATGGTCAGGCTGCGGGTCTGTTCGTTGACGATGGGCTCGTCGACGGCCAGTGAAGCCAGTTTCTCGCGTAGCTCGGGCAACTCTGCGGCGTGGCCGACCGTGAACTCCAGTCGTTCACCGCCGACCTGGGCCTTGAGCTCATCAGCCGTGCCGCGGGCAATCACCTTTCCCTCGTCGATGACGACGATGGAGTCGGCCAGCCGATCGGCCTCGTCGAGGTACTGGGTGGTCAGCAGGATGGTGGTGCCCTCGCCGACCAGTTCCTCGATGAACTCCCACATCCCCAGCCGGCTGCGAGGGTCGAGACCGGTCGTCGGCTCGTCCAGGAACAGGACGCGGGGCTGCGCGATCAAGGAGGCCGCGACATCGAGCCGGCGGCGCATCCCCCCGGAGTAGGTCTTGGCGATCCGCCTCCCGGCATCGGTCAGGTCGAAGCGCTCGAGCAACGCCGTTGCCCTGGACCGCGACTCGGACTTCCCGAGCTGATAGAGCCGGCCGATCATCTCGAGGTTCTCGAAGCCGGTCAGATATTCGTCCACCGCGGCGTACTGCCCGGTCAGACCGATCGTCGACCGTACGGCGTCGGCGTCGGTCACGACGTCCATCCCGAACACGCTGGCTCGGCCCTCATCGGCCTTGATCAGCGTGCTGAGCACCCGTACGGCGGTTGTCTTACCGGCACCGTTGGGTCCGAGCAGTCCCAAGACGGTGCCTTCAGGAACACTGAAGTCGATGCCGGCCAGCGCGATCGTTTCCTTGTATCTCTTGACGAGGCCCTCGACCTCGATGGCTGCATTCACGATGGCAACGCTATAGATCGGGTCCGACACATTTCTTGGACGAATGCGACCCCGCCTGGTGCCCTCCGGAGACGGCTACCGCATCTCGACGGGATAGCCGGCAGAACGAAGGGCATGCACGACCTCGGCCCGGTGGTCGGCTCCGCGGGTCTCCAAGGACAGCGCAACCTCGACCTCTCCGAGGTGCAGCCGCGATCCGGTTCGGGAGTGCTCCACCTCGCGCACGCTTGCGCCCAACTCGGCCACCACCGACAGCACCCTGGCCAGCGAGCCCGGCTGATCGGGCGCGCGCAGCCGTACCGACAGATAACGTCCGGCGGCGACCATGCCGTGTTCGATCACCCGCAGCATCAGGACCGGATCGACGTTCCCGCCGGAGAGCACGACGACAACCGGCGGCGCGAAGGCGGACGGGTTGTCGAGCACCGCCGAGACGCCAGCAACTCCAGCCGGCTCGACCAGGAGTTTGGCTCGCTCCAGACACAGCAGCAGCGCCCGCGACAGGGACTCCTCCGACACCGTGACGACGTCGTCCACGAGATCCCGGACATGGGCGAAGGTGAGCTCACTGGGCGTGGGTACGGCGATGCCATCAGCCATGGTGTCCATCGACTCCAACGTCACCGGTGATCCCTCGACGAGCGACGCGGGAAACGCGGCTGCCTCGGCGGCCTGCGCCCCGACGACACGGACGTCCGGACGCAAGCCCTTGACTGCGGCCGCGATTCCGGAGAGCAGGCCGCCGCCACCGGTGCAGACCACGATCGTGGCGACCTCGGGGCACTGCTCCAAGATCTCGAGGCCCACCGTCCCCTGCCCGGCGACGAGGTCGGGATGGTCGAAGGGGTGGATGAATACTGCGCCGGTCTCGGCGGCAAATGCCTTGGCGGCCTCCATCGGCTCGGCGATCGTGTGACCGACGAGGTGGACCTTGGCGCCATACCCCCTGGTGGCCGCGAGCTTGGGCAGTGGGGCCGTGGTCGGCATGAACACCGTCGCTGACGCGCCAAGCAGGCTGGCGGCCAGCGCGACGCCCTGCGCATGGTTACCCGCGCTGGCTGCCACCACCCCCCCGGCCCGTTCCTCGTCGGTGAGCCGGGAGATCCGCAGGTAGGCCCCGCGGATCTTGAACGAGCCGGTGCGTTGTCGGTTCTCACACTTGAAGAACACCGGCCCGCCGACCTTGTCGCTCAGAACCCGAGAGGGCTCCATCGGGGTACGACGGACGATTCCTTCGAGCACCTCCGCAGCTGCCAGGATCTCGGGGACGCCGACCAGCCGCACTACGCCGTCCACGACTACGCATCCTCCTCAGCCCGTCCACGACCTCAACGCGGGCGTGCGGCGCCGTTCTCGAATTGGGCGAGCAGTTCCTTGAGCACAGCCATTCGGCGGTCAAGGCAACGTAGCCGTCATCGGTCAAGCTCGCCCAGGTACGTGGCCGCTTGTTCTCATACCCCTTGGTGATGCTGACCAGCCCTTCCCCGGCCAACACCTCGAGGTGCCGGCCGAGGTTCCCGTCGGTGAGCCCGAGCAGGGACTTGAGATAGGGGAAGGTGACCTGCCTGACGTCGGCCAGCACCGTGAGGATTCCGAGACGGGCCCGATGGTGCACGACGTCGTCGAGGACCGAGGCCGGGTGCAGATCTGGTGGCGGCGGACCAGATACCAGTCCGCTCCCGATGAAAGGTCACCGCAGCGGTTCCGACGAGTGCGAACGCCAGCACTGCCGTGATCAACGAGCAGGCCATCGAAGGAACGAAGAAGGTCAGCAACTGACGCAAGGGTTACCAGAATCGTGATGACCACGGCACCGCGGAATCCGGTTCCGGCGCCTCGGCGGCGCTGCTACGACGGAACCAGAGGCCGTTATGGCGAGACCAACAGGTCCAGCCAGGGGCCAATAGAACATGGCGCCATGAAGTTCCGCCCGGTCCAGTTGTCCCAGTTGACGATTGCCCCGCCTCCTCTGGGGTCAACCCTTGGCTTCACCCGCGCCCGCGGCGGCGTACCTTCGTCTGCGATGACTGACGCGCCAGCTGACACCACGGTCGGGGCTCTGCGTGCCACCGGTACCCGCTCCCTCGGCGTCAAGGAAGAAATCCGGGCCAACCTGTTGCGCCGGATCAGCGCAGGACTGCCCGCACTGCCGGGAATCGTCGGTTTCGACGACACCGTGATCCCCGAGGTCGAGCGCGCCTTGCTGGCCGGCCACGACTTCGTGCTGCTCGGCGAGCGCGGCCAGGGCAAGACCCGGCTGATCCGTACCCTGGTCGGGCTGCTGGACGAATGGACCCCGGTGCTGGCCGGCAGCGAACTGAACGAGCACCCGCTCGCACCGATCTCGGTCTGGGGTCTACGTCAGATCGCTGACCTCGGCGACGACGCCCCAGTGACCTGGCTGCACCGGGACAGCCGGTACGGCGAGAAGCTGGCCACGCCGGACACCAGCGTCGGCGACCTGATCGGCGACGTCGACCCGATCAAGGTCGCCCAGGGCCGGACCCTCGGCGATCCGGAGACCATCCACTTCGGGCTCATCCCGCGCACCAACCGGGGCATCTTCTCGATCAACGAACTGCCCGATCTGGCCGAGCGGATCCAGGTCGCCCTGCTCAACGTGCTGGAGGAACGCGACATCCAGGTGCGTGGCTATCGCCTGCGGTTGCCGTTGGACCTGCTCCTGGTGGCCAGCGCCAACCCGGAGGACTACACCAACCGCGGCCGGATCATCACCCCGCTCAAGGACCGCTTCGGTAGTGAGGTGCGTACGCACTACCCGCTCGAACTCGACGATGAGATCGCGCTGGTCGGCCAGGAGGCGGCGCTGTCCTGGGCCGAGGATCTGGACCTGGCCCGTCCACTGATTCCGCATCACATCGTCGAGATCCTCGCGCGGTATGCCCGCCTGGTCCGGGGGAGCCAACACGTCGACCGGCGTTCGGGCGTGAGTGCCCGGTTCGCGATCGCCGCCGTGGAGACGATGGCCGCCTCCGCCGTACGCCGGGCCGCACTGACCGGTGAGGACCGCGCGGTCGCGCGGGTCTGTGACCTGCCCAGCGCACTGCCCGCCGCCCGCGGCAAGGTCGAGTTCGTTGATGCCAGCGGCGAGGACGAGGGAGAGCGGGAACTGGAGATCCTCGCCCACCTGCTGAGACGGGCGACCGCGGAGACGTTCCGTGCCCGGCTGGCCGGGGTGGACCTGTCCGGGCTCCAGGACCACTTCGCTGAGGGCCAGACCGTCGACTCCGGGGAACTGGTGGCTGGGGCAGCGCTGCTCGCCCAGTTCGGGGCCGTACCAGGTCTGGCCGAGCTCCTCACCGCCCTCGGAGTGACCGAGAGCGAGGACCTTCCCGACCAAGCCGCGGCGGCCCTCGAGTTCGCGTTGGAAGGTCTTTATCTCACCCGGCGATTGGCCAAGGACGTCGACGGTCCGCGCACGCTCTACGGCGGCTGAGTCTGATGCGGAGGCGGTATCGGTACGGCGCGTGGCAGGGCGGTCCCGACCCGCTAGTCGAGCCCTACGACGTCGCCACCGCGGTCGATGCGCTAGGCGATTCCGTGCTGTCGGGCGAGAGCACGAGTGAGGCGCTGCGCCGGTTGATGCGGGCCGGCTTGGCCGGACGTCGTGGCCTGGATGCGTTGCGGGACATGGTCCGTAAGCGACTGCGCCAGGCCCGCGCCCGAGGCGCCATGGACGGAACGCTGCGCGAGGTTCAGCGATTGCTCGACGAGGCGCTGCAGGCCGAGCAGCAGACCCTGGAGTATGACCCCCGTCCGGAGGCTCGGCTGGCGGAGTCCGAGCTGGCCTCGCTGCCTGACGACACCGCTGGTGCGGTACGCGCATTGGCCGACTACGACTGGTCCAACCCGCAGGCGCGGGAGAAGTACCAGGAGATCCAGGACCTGCTGCGCCGGGAGGTGTTGGACAGCTCCTTCCAGAAGATGCGCGAGGCGTTGACCCACCAGGGCGACCAGGGCGGGCTCGATCCGGAACGATTGCGCGAGATGATCTCCGAGCTCACCGACCTGATCCAGTCACACAACCGCGGCGAGGACACCACCGAGGCCTTCGAGCAGTTCATGGAGCGGCACGGAGATGGCTTCCCGGACCACCCGCGCAACACCCAGGAACTGATCGACTCACTCGCCCGTCAGGCGGCAGCGCAACAGCGGATGCTGGCCGGAATGAGCCGGGAGCAACGGGTCGAACTTGCGAACCTCATCTCCGACACCTGGGACCAGCTCGGCCTCGGCGACCAGATCGGGGCCCTGAACGACGAATTGCGGCGCGCCCGACCGGATCTGCGCTGGGACCGCGGTTCAGTTCCGGACGGAGCGGAGTCGCTGGGCCTCGGTGACGCAACCGCTG
This sequence comes from Geodermatophilaceae bacterium, assembly GCA_013811805.1. Classification (GTDB taxonomy): domain Bacteria; phylum Actinomycetota; class Actinomycetes; order Mycobacteriales; family Geodermatophilaceae; genus JACCQS01. The sequence goes on from JACCUM010000256.1 coordinate 14,757, forward strand.
CGGTACGGGACCTGGCCGACCTCGAAGCCCTGTCTCGCGCCCTGTCCCAGGACTATCCCGGAGCAGATCTGAGCGACATCGACGCGCAGGCTCTCGAAAATGCCTTGGGCCGCAACGCCGCCGATGATCTCGACGCCCTTCGCGAACTGGAGTCCGAGCTCGAGGACCAGGGCTGGCTCAATCGTTCGGCCGGCAAACTCACGTTGTCCCCCAAGGCGGTACGCCGGATGGGAGCAACTGCGCTGCGCCGGGTCTTCGGCCGGCTGTCAGAGGGTCGACGCGGGCAGCACGACATCACCGCAACCGGTCCGTCCGGCGAACTCACCGGCTCTTCGCGTCCCTGGGCCTTCGGAGACGAGCAGCCCATCGACGTGGTCGAGACCGTGCGGCGGGCGGTGCTTCGTACGGCAGGAGAGCGACCGGATCTCAGCATCGGCATGGACGCGCTGGAACCGGATGATCCCGCCGTACGTCGGAAGAGCGTGCCGATCGCGGTGGACGACGTGGCAGTGGTGGAGACCGAGCGACGCTGCAGCGCCGCGGTGGCGTTGTTGGTCGACCTCTCCTACTCCATGGCACTGCGCGGTACCTGGCCGGAGGCCAAGTCCACGGCGTTGGCTCTGCATACCCTGGTCACTACGAAGTTCCCGCAGGATGCGATCCAGATCATCGGATTCGCCAGCCGCGCCCGGGAGATCTCGGCGGCAGACCTCGCCGACCTCGACGTGGACACCTTGCAGGGCACGAACCTGCAGCATGGGCTGATGCTGGCCCGGCGATTCCTGGCCCGGCACCGGGACAGCGAGCCGATCATCATGATCGTCACCGACGGCGAGCCGACCGCGCACCTCACCGGGGATGGCCGGGCGATGTTCTACTGGCCGCCGCTGCCGGAGACCATCGCGCTGACGATGACCGAAGTCAGCCGGTGCACTCGGCTCGGAGCCCAGATGAACGTCTTCGCCCTCGATCCCGATCCGAGTCTGATCCAGTTCGTGGACACCCTCGCCCGGCAGGCTGGTGGTCGGCTGTTCCAGCCCGATCCAGCACACCTGGGCGAGTACGTGGTCGCCGATTACCTGGACGCCCGGCGCGGCAGGCGGGCACGATCGGCATGAGCGCCGACATCGACTCCGGGCCGTGCGCCGTCGGGCGCGGCCGGGCCGGTGGTCCCACCGTGACCCGCTCCAGCGCCGAGGAGACCGCGGCACTGCGCCGAGCCGTCCTGCGACCGAACCTCAGCATCCACGAGATGGCCATGGCCGGAGACCAGAATCCGGACACGGCCTATCTCGCCGTACGGGCACCCGGTGGCGACCGGGCCGTTCTCGGCTGCGTACGCCTGGAGCCAGTGTCCTGTCCGTGGCCAGAGGCACTCCAAGCACCAGCGCGAGCCGCCTGGCAGTTGCGCGCCATGGCTACCGATCCTGCCGTTCGTGGGAGCGGACTTGGCCGGCTGCTCGTCGAGTCCGCCATGGAACACGTGAGCCAGCGGGGCGGCGACCTGATCTGGTGCAACGCTCGGGTCGGCGCCGAACAGTTCTACTTCCGGCTGGGATTCCGCCCGGTCACCGCGCCTTTCCAGATGCCCGACGTCGCCGAGGATCACGTGGGCATGGTGCGCAGGGTGCTACAGAGTGAGCGGCCGGGCGAAGCTCAGCGAACTGGCTCGGGGCAAGGATGAGTTATCGGACCTGGCCGGCGGCTTTGCTCGCCGGCGCGTCGCTGGCCACAGCGGCCCTGGTCGTCGGCGACCACGTCGTGGCCAGCAGCGACCGGTGCCTCGATGCGGCCGGCTGGTTCACCGCCAGCCCGGTGGCCCGGACTCAGATTCCTGATCTGGCTGACAGCGGCGAGAAGCCAACCGCCGGGTCGGGCAAGGTCGACGTCGGTGCCCCAGGCGCCGTTGACCCGGTGGGCCAGTCCCGCGACCAGCGGGATACCGGCCACGATCGGATCAGCGGCTGCCTGGACCTGGACCGGATCGAGGTCCCCCCTCCGGTGCCTGCTCCCGATGGGCGCGCCTGAGCGATCCCGACCGAGTGAAGGACGCCTTGTGCCAATAGGTTGGATACAAGGCGCCCTTCACTCAACTCATGGCTTGATCGAGGTCGGCGATCAGGTCGTCGATGTCCTCGATGCCGACACTGAGCCGCACCAGCGAAGGCAGGACCTGCAGCGGGGAGTTGGCCGTCGAGGCGTGCGTCATCCGGCCTGGGTGCTCGATCAGCGATTCCACCCCACCCAATGACTCGGCCAGAATGAAGACCGTTGTCCGAGAACAGATGTCGAGGGCGGCACTTTCTCCACCAGAAGCGAGAAACGACACCATCCCGCCGTACCCGCGCATCTGGCGTGCAGCGATGTCGTGACCGGCATGAGTCGGAAGTCCGGGATAGAGCACCGACTCGACGGCCGGATGTCCAGACAGCCAGTCGGCGATCCTGCCGGCATTTGCGCAGTGCCGTTCCATCCGTACGCCGAGAGTCTTGATGCCGCGCAACACGAGCCAGGAGTCGAAGGCGCCGGGCACAGCGCCGATCGCGTTCTGGGCGTAGCCGAGTTCGGCGCCGAGCCCGGCATCGGCCACAACCACAGCACCGCCGACGACATCGGAGTGGCCACCGAGGTACTTCGTCGTCGAGTAGACCGCTGCGTCGGCGCCGAGTGCCAGCGGAAGTTGGAGGTACGGCGAGGCGAAGGTGTTGTCCACCACCAGCCGGGCTCCCCCGCCGTGAGCGATCTCGGCCAGGGCGCCCACATCGGCGATGGACAACAACGGATTGGTCGGCGTCTCACACCAGATCAGTCTGGTATTCGGCTGCAGCGCAGCACGGACCGCGGCCAGGTCACTGAGGTCGACGGGCGTGTGCTCGACTCCCCAGCCGGACAGGACTCCGTTGAACAGCCGGTACGTCCCGCCGTACGCGTCGGCCGGGATGACCACGTGATCGCCAGGCCGGCACATCGTGCGTACCAGCGTGTCCTCGGCCGCCATTCCAGAGGCGAAGGCCAGGCCTCGCGCGCCACCGTCCAGGGCCGCAAGACAAGTCTCCAGCGCTGTACGGGTGGGATTCCCGGTCCGGCTGTACTCATATCCCGAGCGCAGCCCTCCGACCCCGTCCTGGGCATAGGTGGAGGTCTGGTGGATCGGGACGACGACCGAGCCGGTCACCGGATCGGGCTTCTGCCCCGCATGGATGGCGGCGGTCTCGAACTTCATTGGGCCGAGGCTAACCACTTGGCCGACAACGGTGGACAACGCCAGCGGACGACGACCGGCAGTCCCTAGCCTGAGCGCTGAACATTGTCGGTGTGATACCTGGCGAAGGGGGCGCATGGCCAACGGACACAGTCGGGTGACAGTCGTCAGCCCGGACCGGCGGGTCGATCTCTCGCTACCCGGTTCGGTGCCGGTGGGTGATCTGATGGCCCGCCTGTTGGACCTGTGCACCGATCACCACGACCGCACGCGTGGGCTGGCGTGGATGTTGCGCCCGGTGGGCGGCACGGGGCTGGCCTGGTCGAGCAGCCTGGACTCGGCCCGGGTTCGCGACGGGGCCATCCTAGAACTGTGCCCCCGGACCAGCGCTGCCGCGCAGAGCAGCGTGGAGGACGTCCGAGATGCCACCGAGGACGCCGTCGACCAAAACGTGGGGACATGGCATCGTCAGGACACCACGACGATGGCCGTGCTGGTTCTGGCCGTTCTCGCCGGAATCGTCCTGGCCCTGCCGAACCTGTGGGCAACCTCGTCGGGCAGCGGCGTTCCGATCGCTATCACAACGACGGGAGCGTTGCTGTGGGCTTGTCTGTCGGCTGCCCGACGTGAGTTGACCGTCGCCGCACATATCTTGTTGGCAATCGGTCTGGCCTGGATCGGTGCGCTCGTTCTCGTTGCGACTGCGCCTGGCGCCCTGGTCACGGATCCGCCGACCTCGGCCACCCGGGCGGCTCTGGCCGGTGCCGCCATCCTCGGCAGCGCAGCACTCGTGGCTCGGGCGGTGTCTGGGCTTGCTGCGTGGACGGCTGCTGCGGCCGTGGCGTTCGGCGCTGCACTGGGCTGGGCCGGCACGGATCTGGTCGGACGATCCGTCGACGAGGCCATCGCAATCGGCACCGTGCTGGGCATCCTGACCCTGGGTGTTCTGCCCCGCGCCTGCCTGGCGGCCGGCGGCCTGGCCGGTCTCGACTACGTGGTCCGCACGCACGGTGGTCTCGATCCGGGCACCGTTATGGCGACGTTCGCCAGGTCTCGAGCGCTGCTGACCGGAGCGCTGCTCGCCACCGCCGGACTCACCGCCGCAGGGGCGATCCGGCTCGAGTGGGCGGGTTCGTCTGTTCAGGTGGCGCAGGCGGCCGCGATCGCCTGCTGCCTGATCCTGCGGGCCCGCGCCTTCACCCAGTTCGTGCATGTGCTGACCCTCGTGCTGGCCGGAGTCGCCGCGGTGTTGGTCCAGCTGACCGCGGACCTCCTGGGCGGGCAACCCCGGCTCAGCACGGTCGCCGCCCTCGGTCTGGTCCTGATCTGGGCTGGCGTACTCGCGCACGGCGGCGTGTCCGCACGCAACGACGTCACCGGCGCCCGAAGTCGCCGACTTCTCGACGTCACCGAGGCACTGGCCGTTGCCACCCTGATCCCACTCCTGGCCGCCAATCTGGGTGTGTTGCAGTGGGTTCGCGAGCTGGTGAACTGAGCTGTGCAGCAAGCACTTCCAGATCCGGGCGGGTCCCGGCCGGCCCATGCGCGAACGCGACCCTTCCGAGGGGTGGAGGCATCCACTCACTCACTGGTAGGGGGCAGGGACTGGGGACCTGCCCAGGACTGGCGACGGCTTCTCAGCGCGATCCGGCGTGGTCTGTCGACCTATGGGGCGGCGGCCGTCGCCCAGGGCCAGCACGCGAGCGCCACAGCCCTGCGATCGCGTCAGGTCCGGCCACGGCGAATCGCGGTCATCGGGAGCACCGGGGGGGTCGGTACGACGACCGCGGCCGCGCTGCTGGCCAGCGTCCTGGCTGCAGCCAGAGATGACCAGACGCTGCTGCTCACCATCCACAGTGACGGCTGTGACGTCACCGCCCGGCTGGGAATCCCGCATGCTCCCAGCGTCACCGAGGTCCTGGCCGGGTTGCGCCGGCACGGGCGGATCCCACCCACTCCGGTGACTCGTTCCGGGCTTCGAGTGCTGTCGGCGCCACCGCCGGGCAGCACCGCCGTCGAGTCCGGGCTGGCCGAGCTCCTCGACGTCGCGGCCTCGGGGCACGCCAGCGTGGTGGTCGACGCCGGTGTCGCGAGTCGGATCGGCGAGTTCACCACATTCGCCGAGCTCTTCGACACCGTGGTCCTGGTCTGCGCAACGTCAGCGGATGCCGTCGCAGCGACGACCGCGGTCCTTGCCAGGTGGCGGGCGCAGCTACCCGCCCGGACCGGAACCCGCCTGATCCTGATACCGGTTCGGAGCCGGGCTGGCACCGGCGGGAATGGGTCCGATGCTGTCGAGCTACTTCTGGCCGGGGGGGTCCCGGTGCACGTGATGGGCCACGATCGGGATCTGGCGCGCGGGGCAACGATCGACCTGAGCACGGTCTCCGACCCGAGCCTGACCACGGCCCTCGAACTCGGCGCTGACATCATGGGTCACCGCTGACCGCCACGACCCGCCGTCCAGACTCTTGGTGATCATGAGCACCCCAGGTGGAGCACTGCACCTCCCGCGCTCACGATCATGCATACCGGCTGCCTGGGAAGGGCGCAGCGCCGGGCCGGCAGCTCAGGCGGGTTCGGTCCACGCGATCTGGACCTGCTGCGGTGCCATGCCCCGGCGGGCCAGCAGTGCCCGTCCAGGGGGCAGCCGCAACGCGGCGACACCCGCGACCAGCCGGCCCTCGGTCCGGTCCCCGGAGAACAGCAGCCCAGGTCCGCCGAGGTCGTTCAGCGCCTGGGTGACCGGCTCGAACATCGCCCGCGAGGCTCCGCCGGTACGGCGTGCGGTGACCACATGCAGGCCCACGTCACGACCCTGGGGCAGGTACTCGGTCAGCATGGCCAGCGGATTTCCCGCGGCTGTGGTGACCAGGTCGTAGTCGTCGACGAGGACGACGATCTCGCGGCCGCTCCACCAGGTTCGCGCCCGCAGTTGATCCGTGGTCACGTCCGGTCCAGGCAACCGCTGAGCCAGGCCCTGGCAGACCTCGGCAACGGCCTGCCGGGCCCCAGCGGCACTGGTGCAGTACGCGAGCAGGTGCTCGGGTGCCACCAGGCCGAGATGTGCCCGGCGGTAATCGACAAGGACGATTCCGAGTTCTGCCGGCGATCGAGCGTATGCAAGTTGGCGCAGGAGCGTGCGCAGGAACGCGGACTTGCCCGACTGAGCCTCGCCATAGACCTGCAGGTGCGGATCGGTGCCGAACAGGTCGATCCGGACGGGCGAAAGATCGCGCTCGGCGACTCCGACCGACAGGGCGCCGCTCCGGCCGGCCGGCAGCTGAACGGGATCCTGGGAATCGATCAGCTCGGACAGCGTCAGCAGGAACGGAAGTACTCGCACCGGGCTCACGCCGGCTCCTGGCCAACGGCGACACACCAGGCCTACCAGATGGTCGACCCCGGCGGGCAGATCGTCGAGGGTCGCAGCGCCGTCGACCCGAGGCAGGGCGATCTGGACGAAGTTTCCGCCTGGCACCAGCGCCCGGCCGGGGACATCGGCGGGCATTGACGCCGCCAACTGCCGGTCGATCGCTGAATCGAAGGCGTCGGTGAGCCGCAATTCGATCCGACCCGGTAGCGCAGCAGCCAGCCGCATCCGAATCTGAGAACCGGCCGAGGCCGACAGCACGGTGTGCACGCCGAGGGAGGGACCGCGATTGGCAATCGTCATGACCTGGTCCTCGAGGTCGGGTTCGGCCTCGCGAAGTGCAGCCCAACCGTCGATCACCAGGAAGACATCGCCGAGCACGCCGTCGGGCAACGATCCGGCCCGCCGGGCGCGCCGCAGGCCGTCGGCTCCGTCCCAGCCGTACTGGCTCATCAGCCGCTCGCGTACGTCCAGCATTGCCAGGACGTCGGCAACGGTTCGGCGTACCCGATCCGGGTCCGAACGGGTGCAGGCACCGGCGACATGCGGCAGTCCTTCCAGCGCGGCCAGTGAGCCGCCGCCGTAGTCCAGGCAGTAGACGGCCACCTCGCCGGGCCGATACCGCAGCGCAAGTGAGCAGATCAACGTCCGCAGCAGGACGCTCTTGCCCGATAGGGCGCCACCCACGATCAGCAGGTTCCCCTGTGCGCCGGCGAAGTCCCAGACAAGTGGAACCTGACGTTGCTGCCCGGGTCTGTCCTCGAGGCCCAGCACCGCGCTGACCTCCGGCCCGTCGGCTGGTGCGGCGCCGCCGATCTCTACCCGTTCCGAAGATCCCCCGGCCACCGCATCCAGAGCCAGCACACGGGGCAGCGGTGCGATCCATACCTGGCGCGCTCGAGCAGCTCCGGTTGCCGACAGCCGCTGGACTGCCACATCGAGGATCGTCGGCGTCGTGGCGGTCGCGGTCGGATCCTGCCGCGCTGCCGCGGTCAGGTCCACCATCGCGTCGAGCTGCCCGGCCGCTGCGAGGGCGGTGGAGATGTCGATGAGCGTGCTGAAGGCCACGATCGGTGCGGCCGTACGGACCTCGGTGGTGGGCCCGCGATAGGGCGCGGACACCAGTGCTGCCTTGAACCGATCGAAGACCGTTGTGTCGACCTTCAGGAAGCCGGAGCCGGGTTCCGGCGGCAGGTGGTAGGCATCCGGGACGCCGAGGGCCTCACGGCTTTCGGACTCACTGAAGGTCCGCAGGCTGATCCGGTACGACAGATGTGATTCCAGGCCTCGGATCTTGCCCGCATCCAGGCGCTGGGTGGCCAGGAGTAGATGAACCCCGATCGAGCGACCGATCCGGCCCACGGCGAGGAACAGCTCGGCGAAGTCCGGTCGGGCGGCGAGTAATTCAGTGAACTCGTCGATGATCACCAGCAGGTGCGGCATCGGCTCCCGCTCGACGGCACCGGCGCCCTGCTCGAGGAGACCGGCATAGGCCTGCAGGTTGGCAAGGTTGCCGGCCTCGGCGAGCATCCGCTGCCGGCGGGTCAGTTCGCCGTACAAGGCATCCCGGAAGCGTTGGACCAGACCGGGATCGGCGGCAAGGTTGGTCACCATGCCCGCTATGTGCGGCAGATCGGAGAACCCGGCGAAGGTCGCGCCGCCCTTGAAGTCGACGAGCAGCAGGGCCAGCTTGTCCGGCGGGTGACCGATGACCAGCGAGGTGACCATCGTGCGCAGCATCTCGCTTTTCCCTGAACCGGTGGCCCCGACGACCAGACCATGCGGCCCCATGCCGCCATTCGCGCTTTCCTTGAGGTCGAGGTACACCGGCTGCCCGTGCGGCCCGATCCCGACTGGGACCCGCAGGAAGTCCCGAGCCGAACCCGGTCGCCAACTCCGGTCGGGATCGAGCCGGGCCACGTCCGAGACGCCGAGAATGTCCTGAAGCCCCACCTTCGACGTGAGCACGTCGCTGCCGTCGTCCTCGGCCAGCCGACAGGGAGCCAGCGACCGGCCCAGCGCGGTCACCGACGGCACGTCGAGCTCGTCGAGGGTCCGTACGACCATGCCGTCGGCGCTCCAGGACGCTCCCTCGAGCACAGCACCGAGGCGCGACCCGGCAAGGGGGTCCGCTTCCACGGTGAGCCGAACATCCACCTGCTCCGGCTCCTCTCGCCGATGCGCCACCAGATTGATCACGTGGATTCCGAGGTCGCTCGGTGAGCGACTGGACCCGGCGTCGAAATGCGTTGCGCCGTACTGAAACTCCCCGTCCACGACCACGACCAGGTGACGAACACCACGACCCGGCGGTCTGCCGCGGCGACGTTCGGCGTCGGCCCGACGAAGGTCAAGGTCGTCACCGATCCGGGCCCACAGCTCCTGAACCGACGTCGTCACGAGCAGGCCGTCGGCTTGTCCACCCTCGACCGTTGAGCCGATTCGCGATGATGCACTGACCCCATTGACGCTGTGCGGCAACCACTTCGCCCACTCCCAGAGGTCAACCAGCGGCGCCGCTCGAACGACTGCAACCCGAAGATCGTCGGGCGGGTGCACGGCCACGAGTTGGCCAATGACCGCACGGGCCAGGGCACGGGTGGCCCGGCGATCTCCTACGACGCTGAGGTAGCCGATCTCGGCCAGAGGAACGGTGATCGGTTGGTCGCTGAGCGCGGCGTATCTATCGACCAGGCTCTCGGCCGCAGACAGGCAGACCGGGTCGTAGGTGACCAGCGGGTTATCTCGATCCACCTGGACGCCGAGCGTGCGCGCCAACGGGGTCGCCCCCGTACCGAGACGTATCTCGAGGAAGTCCGGGTCACCGGGGCGGCGCTCCCATCGCCGTGCCGGGAGGCGGGCGATGTCGAGCAGCTCATCGGGGGCCGGATGACGCAGTGCGGCCCGGTCACGTTGCAGCGCTCCGGCCTCGCGAGCGGAGCGTCGCATGCCCTCGAGGTAGTCGAGGTAGCGCTCCCGATTGGCGCGCTGCTTGCGCCGGGCGCTGGACCGGGTTCCGACGAATAGCACGATCCCGAGTCCGACCGAGACCACCATGAACAGCAGTCCCGCCGCGGCGAACAGCGGACGGTCCTGGTTGGTCAACGTGATCAGCAGAGACCCGGATCCGGAGACCAACGGCATCACGAGCATGGCGAGGTTGGTGGACCCGCTCTGTTGCTCGCTCTGCTGGGGCGGTGCAGCCAGGACGAGTGGGTCGTCGTCACCCGCAGAGGGGGCAAGTTCCAGCGGCGCGGGACGGCGTACGAGGACGGTGCTCACCTCAGCGCCCGCCGGTTACGCGACGTGGCGCGAGCCGGAGACGAGCCATATGCGAGCCGCGCTCGGCACCAGCTCAGACCGGCCACGGCTGGAATCGTTCGGCGTTGCCACGATCGGTCCGGCCTCCGGCCTGCCCTCCTGCTGCGGCGCTCGCACCGACGTCCTGCATGTGCGCGCGCAGTCGGACCAGATCGTAGCCGTGTGTCTCGCAGAACATCGAGACGCCGGTGACCACCGGCGACTCGACGACGGCATCGGACACTCCGGTGATGACCGAACGGAAGTCGAGGTCGATCACCTCGTACTGCTCGGCGGCGGTCGCGGCGTTGACCGCGGCCCGGGCCGCCTCACCGGTCGAGACTCCGATCTCATCCCGATCACCCATTCTTCCCCCGTGTATCGACCAGCCGCCAGACGAAAGACCCGAGTGCTGGCGGGTGGAATCTAGGCAGTTGGCCGGCCCCGCGCTGCGGTTGTCCACAGCTCGATCGCCACATCGGCGTGGGCCGGTCACCTCGGTGGAGTTGTCCACAGGTTCGGTCGGCCAGCCACGGCGGTAGGCCCTACGCACCTAGCCTCGGCGCTGATCGAGGCCGCTCTCCCGCCACCGCAGGCGAATCCCGGCGGCCCCGTCAGGAGGATGATCATGAGCGCCGACTTCGTCGGACTTGCCGAGGCCAACGCCCTCGGCAGAGGAGGTACCGAGCTGGACAGCAGCGCAACTGCGCTGTTCGGCAGTCTGCAGGGGCTCGTCAGTGAGCTCGAAGCGGACAGTCAGGCCATGCAGGGGTCCTCTCTGCAGGCCTTTGCCCGCGTGAAGCAGGAGCTGTTCGCCCGCTTCCAACAGTTGGTGGCCTTCTGCCGGGCCAACGGCATGAACCTCAATGCGGCCCAGACCCAAGTAGATGCCACCGACCTTGCCGGGTCGGAACAGTTCGCTGCCGTCGGCTCCATGGTCGACGGGATCACCTCCCGGATGTCCCACGGCTGACCCTGCAACTCACACCGCCAAATCCGTTGCACCACAAGACGACACAAGGAGCACAAGATGAGTTGGGACGTGTACGGAAACGTCGGCTTGCTCAATGACCTGGCCGACACGCAACAGGACTTCCACAACCGGTTCCAGGGAGTCATGAACTCGATCGACACCGTCGCGCGGCAGACTCTCGGGCAGTGGGACGGTGCCGGTCAGGCCGGATTCACCCAGACGTCGGCAGAGTACGAACGCCTGCACACCGCCGTCCAGTCCGCCTTCTCACGGCTGATCGCCAGCACGCACGAGTCCGCGGACTCCTACGGGCGGCTGACCCACCACCTGCACGGCCTGTTCGACTGAGCTGACATCCGGCACCCCCGCCATGGACATGTCGGTCAGTCACGGATCGAAGGCCAGCTCCGGCATTCCGCCGAGCCGGGTAGCCTCCGGCTCGCTGGAGCTGGCCAACTCACTCGGCATCGATCCGGAGCGGCTGTTGCTCGACGCGGCGGCGCTGCGGCGCCGGCAACTGTGCGCAGCGTTCCTCCATGGCTCGACGCGGTCCTGGCGAGTACGTCGTCGAATCTGGCCGGCTGCGGTTGCGGGGCTGCTGATCGTGGCCCTCACGATCGCCGCACTGGCGGTGGCAGCGGCCTTCGCCGCGCAGCAGAAGATCGACGACGAGCGTCGGAGCCAGTCAATACAGTGGAAGGTGATCGACGCGCAGCGCCCATGAGGTGCGTGCAGCCATTCGACATAGAGCCGGGAGCCGACATCTACGGATCGATCGGGGCACGCGGGGCACGCGAGAACAGCCGGCGTGACGTGTCGCTGGACATTCCAAAGCGCAAGCTGACCGTCTTCACCGGTGTATCGGGCTCGGGCAAGTCATCGTTGGTCTTCGGCACGATCGCCGCCGAGTCACAGCGGCTGATCAACCAGACCTACACCGCCTTCCCAGTCATTCATGCCGAGTCTCGGCCGGCCCGACGTCGACTCGCTGACCAACCTCGGCGGCGATCATCGTCGACCAAAACGGATATGGCCAACTCCCGCTCCACGGTTGGCACGGCCACCGACACCTATTCGATGCTGCGGATCATCGACAGCCGGCTCGGTGACCCGCACACGGCGGCGCGAACGCCTACGGGTCAACGATCCGCAAGGCATGAGCCCCAACTGCGAAGGCCTCGGCCGGGTCGACGATCCACGTCGACGGCCTGGTGGAGCGCAACCTGTCGCTGAACGAGGGCGCCATCACCTTTCCCAACTTCGCTGTCGGGTCGTGGTACTGGATGATCTTCGCCGATTCCGGTTTCTTCGACGTCGACAAGCTACTGCGCGACTACACCGCGGCCGAGTGGGAACAGTTCCTGCACGGGCCGGAGTCCAAGGTCAAGCTGACCCAGTACACGCTGACCTATTAGGGTCTGGTCGACAAGTTCCGACGGCTGTATGGGAGCAAGGACCTCGACAGCGAGCAACCGACCCTGCGGGCAGCCGTCGAGCGGGTTGCGACATCGAGCCAGTGCCCGGACTGCCAGGGGTCCCGGCTCAATCAAGCGGCGCTGTCCTCGCGGATCGCCGGCCGAAACATCGCCGAGTGCGCGGCCATGCAGGTCAGCGATCTGGCACTGTTCGTGGCCGACTTCGACGCCCCCGAGGTCGCGCCGCTGCTGGGCAATCTGCAGTCGGCCCTGGACAACCTGGTCCGGATCGGGTTGGGCTATCCGAGCCTGAATCGCGAATCCAGCACCCTGTCCGGCGGTGTGGCCCAGCGAGTGAAGATGGTTCGGCACCTCGGCTCCAGCCTCACTGACCTCACCTACGTCTTCGACGAGCCGACGATCGGCCTGCAGCCACGCGACGTCCAGAACATGAACGACCTCCTGCTCCGCTTGCGTGACAAGGGAAACACGGTGCTGGTGGCCGAGCACAAGCCGGAGATGATCACGATCGCCGACCGAGTGGTCGATCTGGGTCCCGGTGCCGGGCAGCACGGGGGAACCACCGGCCTGCACATGCACGACGTCGACATCCTGATTACACTGCTCGACCGGCTGGTGGACCGTGGCCGCACGGTGATCGTGATCGAGCACAATCTCGACGTCATCGCCCGGACGGACTGGGTGATCGATCTCGGCCCGGGTGCCGGCCATGACGGTGGCCGCGTGGTGTTCGAAGG
>JACCUM010000283.1 GCA_013811805.1 Geodermatophilaceae bacterium
GGCCTACGGGCCGTTCGAGGCCCACCACCAGGCCGGGCGCGCCGCGCTCGCCGTCACCGGCGCCGTCTGGAGACCAACATCGAGCTGCGCGGTCTGGTCGGCGAGCTCGTCGGTCGGCGGTGGAGCCCGCCGCAGATCGCGCGTCACCGGCGAGCCCGGTTCCCCGACCGGCCGAGATGCGGCTGTGTCACGAAAGCATTCACCAGGCGATCTACCAGCCCGGCTGCACCTTGGCTCGCCCGCCGACGGTGCCGTCGCAGCACCGTTCCCCGCTGCGGACCGGGCGGGATCACCGACGGGCCCACCAGAAGCTCGACCGGCGCCGGCCCCGGTTCGTCCAGCCGATGCTCACGATCCACCAGCGTCGGTTCGAGCCCGCAGACCGATCGCAGGCCGGGAATTGGGAGGGAGATCTGGTGCGCCACGAGGCGCTGTATGACCGAGCGGAGGTGAAAGGCCTTCGCCGTTGTGCTGTCGCAGCAGCGTAACGAAGCTGGGGGCAGCTCAAGCCGGGAAACGTCGGTAAGAGCGGCAAGCAGCCCCGACAACGACGGGACAGACCAGCACTACCGGATGGTCTGGGTCCGGCAAGCAAGAGGAGAAGGTGTACGCGAGGAACCAGTGTTTAACGCCTCTCAAGTCTCCCGCCAGCTCTAACCCGGTGGATTCGGGCTGGTCTGCGATGCGCACCAACACCGTCCGGTGTTGGGAACTCCGGAGTTCGTTTAGGTCGCTGATTCCGGAGGCCACGGTGAATGGCTGCGGCGTAGCCGTGGCGATATCGCAGGGGCATAGCTGGGCACCTCCCTCCTCGATCGGTTCGCAGTGAACGTGGGAACCACCGTGAGGCTCCCGGGTGCTGGCCTCTCCCCGAGGTCAGTGGGTCGGGTTGACGCGTTGTCCGTCGATGGCCACACGGTGGGGCGGAGGGATCGTAGTAGTCCGAGCGGGGGAAAGCCTCGCACATGGCGAAGGGTCCCAGCGGAATTGAAGCAGCGAGCGAGTCACGAACGGAGGCGCCGGTGAATACTGGTGAGCTGTCATGGCCCGATCCCGATCGGGCCGCATGGCGGGTACGACAGATGCAACGCAAGCTGCACCACTGGGCGGTCGAAGATTCCGACCGTCTGTTTGATGATGTGTTCAATCTTGTTCATCACCCGGATTTTCTCACGGTTGCGTGGGAACGGGTGCGGGGCAACAGAGGCGCGCGCTCAGCCGGGGTCGACCGGCTGGCACCTGCATCCATCACAGGAGATGTCGAGGTCATGGCCTTCCTGAGCCAGGTTCGAGACCAGCTGAAGTCTCGAACGTTTGCTCCGTTACCGGTGCGGGAGAGACTCATCCCCAAGCCGGGGAGCAGCAAGCTCAGGCGACTCGGCATCCCCACAGCGATGGATCGCACGGTCCAGGCGTCACTGTTGCTGGTGTTGGAGCCGATCTTCGAGGCGGATTTCAAGCCGGTCAGCTACGGCTTCCGTCCCCGACGTCGCGCCCAGGACGCGATCGCGGAGATCCATGCTTTCGGGTCCCGGAATTATCACTGGGTCTTCGAGGCTGACATCGCCGCGTGTTTCGACGAGCTGGCTCATTCCGCAATCATGGAACGGGTACGCACACGGATCGTTGACAAGCGCGTCCTGGCCCTGATCAAAGCGTTCCTGAAGGCGGGCATCATGTCCGTCGAAGGCGCGGTCAGGACCTCCGAAGCCGGCACACCCCAGGGCGGCATACTCTCGCCGTTGCTCGCCAACATCGCACTGACGGTGTTGGACGCGCATTTCTGCGCGAAATGGGATGCGCACACGAGTCCCTATCGGCGGGAGGCGCACCGCAAACGCGGAGGCGCCACCTATCGGATTATCCGCTACGCGGATGACTTCGTGATCATGGTGGCCGGAACCAAAGCGCACGCGGACGCGCTCTGGGACGAAGTCGCTGAGGTGATAGCCCCGCTGGGGCTACGTCTTTCAGTGGAAAAGTCCCGGGTGTGCCATCTGGATGAGGGGTTCGACTTCCTCGGGTTTCGCATCCAGCGACGCCGGAAGAAGGGGACCACGAAGATGCGTGTCTACACCTATCCCTCGAAGAAAGCGCTGCTTTCGATCTTGGCGAAGGTGCGAGCACTCACCAAGCGGGCACGTCATCATGGCCTTGCTGATCTCCTCGGGCGCCTCAACCCGGTGCTCCGAGGGTGGTGTGCATATTTCCGTCACGGTGTGTCAAAAGCGACCTTCGGCTACCTCGATGCCTTCACCTGGCATCGGGTCACGCAATGGCTGCTCAAACGGCACAAGCGAATCACGTGGGCGGAGCTCTACCGGCGGTTTCTGACCGGCAGGCCCGGCAACCGTCCGGCAGCAGAGGGGATCACCGTGTTCGACACGACCACCGTGGCGATCACTCGGTATCGGTGGCGAGCGAGCAACATCCCCACACCCTGGACCAG
>JACCUM010000292.1 GCA_013811805.1 Geodermatophilaceae bacterium
CCCAGTGCGTGTGCGTGTCGTCGAGTTGGCGGATCTCCTCCACACCGTCCATGAACTGCGGGAACGATTCGAACTGCGTCCACTGGTCGTAGGCCACCTTGATCGGTACCTCGACGTCGACGGACTCGGTGACGGTGCTCATGTTCCTCCTCGGATGGGTTGGTTGTTCCTCTGTCTCGATACCCCGGCTGAGTGGATGGTGCACGCACCTGTGAGAAGTGCATAAGTTTTGGCCTCCTGCCAGACTCCAGCCATGAGGTCGTTCCAGCTGACCATCGACTGTGCCGAGCCGGCCGTGCTGACCCGCTTCTGGGCAACTGCCCTCGGGCACGACATCGCGGCGCCGCCGGGCGGGTTCGACTCCTGAAACGCGTACTGGCGCAGCGTCGGCGTACCGGAGGACGAACTCGACGACGACGTTGACGCTGCGGACTCATTGGTTGATCCGAGCGGGCACGGTCCGCGGATCTGGTTCCAGAAGGTGTCCGAGGCCAAAGTGGTCAAGAACCGACTGCACCTCGACCTCACCCGAAGCGGTGGTCGTACGCTGCCGCTGGCCCGGCGCCGGGAACAGGTGCTCGCCGAGGAAGCGCGGCTGGTCTCGGCAGGAGCCACTCGAGTGCGGGTGCTCGACGGCGAAGCCGACGGAATCGACCACTTCGCGGTCACCCTGGCCGATCCCGAGGCCAGCGAGTTCTGCATCAACTGAACCGGCCGCCCGCGCTCGTACCCACCCGTGGTGATCTTGACCTTATGGTGGCGACACGCCGCAAAAAGCTTCGCAGAACCGCAACAAGGTCAAGATCACGCGGAATCAGGCGTGCGGGAAGTCCTCGGCGGAGTACTCGCGCGGCTCAACCAGGACTAGCCAGTTGCCCGAGTTGTCCCGCATGACCGCCTCGACGCCGTACGGGCGTTCGGATGGCGGCTGGACGAAGTCGACGCCCTTGGCCGAGAGCGCCTCGTAGGTCTTCTGGCAGTCCGCGGTCTGTAGTCCGATGCCGCCCATCGAACCGTTGGCCAGCGCCCGACGCACCGCCTCGGCCATCGCGTCGTCCAGCGGAGGGCCGGGCAGCATCAGGGTGACATCGAGTTCGGGCTGCTCCGGGTGCCCGACGGTCACCCAACGGAAGCCGTCGCCCATCGAGACGTCGGTCTTCTCGACGAATCCGAGCACATCGACGTAGAACCGCTTGGCCGCGTCCTGGTCGGTGACATACAGCGTGACGAGGGAGATGTTTGAGATCATGCGCTAAACCTAGGACGGCGTAGATCGCGATGGCTTCTCCGAAATTGCGGAGGCCGGTGTCCGGTCGCTCAGGCCGTGCATGAACACGAAGCAGCCTGGAATACGCGGCGCTCCGTGCTCGGCGAACTTCGCCTGGTAGGCCGACGGTGAGACGCCGACGAGCTGGGTGAACCGGCTGCTGAACGAGCCCAGGCTGGTGTAGCCGACCAGGAGACAGACCTCGGTGACGGTCAGGTTGGTAGCCCGCAACAGGTCCTGGGCCCGCTCGATCCGCCGCTCAGCCAGATAGAGCGCGGGCGTCTTGCCGTACGTCGCGGCAAAGCAGCGCAGGAAGTGGTACTTCGACACCCCGGCCGTGCCGGCCAGGCCGTCCAGGTCGAGGGGTTCGGCGTAGTGCCGGTCCGCGAGATCCCGCGCGCGACGCAGGTGTACGAGCAGCGGTTCGGGGACGCTCAGCATCACCGCGAGGCTAGCGGCCGGGGACTCTCGGCCGGGACCGCGGCTGTTGAGCGAGAAAAGGCCGTCAGGTCGGCGCGGATCGAGAGTGCGCTGGCGAGCTGAACGGCGTCCGGACCGCGCAGCAGGGGCTCGCCCACATT
Source organism: Geodermatophilaceae bacterium (assembly GCA_013811805.1). Taxonomy (GTDB): domain Bacteria; phylum Actinomycetota; class Actinomycetes; order Mycobacteriales; family Geodermatophilaceae; genus JACCQS01. The sequence continues at coordinate 1,849 of JACCUM010000292.1, forward strand.
CGCGGCTTCGTCGACGATGTCCGTGGTCAGCGGAACGAGGTCCGGCCGGGCGAGCAGCGCCCTTGCCTCTCTACTGACCGCACCCCAGTTCCGCGTTCACCGATGAGTTCTCGCTGAGCCGACGGTCTACCGCTACAGGAGACGAATAGAGGAGCAGGCGATGAGTGTGGACACCTCCGGTACGGAGACCGGCGTACGGGCCGGGCGGCGTGAGTGGCTGGGGCTGGCAGTTCTGGCCCTGCCCACGCTGCTGCTCTCGCTGGACATGAGCGTGCTCTACCTGGCATTGCCGTACCTGAGCGCGGATCTGGGCGCCGGCAGCACGCAACAGTTGTGGATCATGGACATCTACGGCTTCATGATCGCCGGGTTCCTGATCACGATGGGGACGCTGGGTGACCGGATCGGACGCCGCAAGCTGCTGATGATCGGCGGCAGCGCGTTCGGTCTCGCCTCGGTGATCGCGGCCTATGCCCCCAGCGCGGAACTGCTGATCGCGGCCCGCGCACTGCTCGGGATCGCTGGCGCGACACTGATGCCCTCCACCCTGGCGCTGATCAGCAACATGTTCAACGATGCCCATCAGCGCGGGGTGGCCATCTCAGTGTGGATGAGCTGCTTCATGGGTGGCATGACGATCGGCCCGCTCGTCGGCGGCGTACTGCTGGAGAGCTTCTGGTGGGGATCGGCGTTCCTGCTCGGCGTACCGGTGATGGTCCTGCTGCTGATCAGCGCACCCAGGCTGCTGCCCGAATACCGCGACCCCGACCCCGGGCGGCTCGACCTGGTCAGCGTCGCCCTGTCATTGGGCACGATCCTGCCGATCATCTTCGGCCTCAAGGAACTGGCCAAGGACGGTGTGCACTCCGTTCCGGTGCTGGCGGTCGTCGTCGGTCTCGTCGTCGGAACCATCTTCGTACGGCGGCAGACCCGGCTCACGTCTCCGCTGCTGGACCTTCGGCTGTTCGCCAACCGCTCGTTCAGCGGCGCCTTGGGCATCGGGATGTTCGGTGGCATCGTGATGGCCGGGACCTTCTTGCTGGTCACGCTGTATCTGCAGATGGTGCAAGGCTTCTCGCCACTGACTGCCGGGCTCTGGCTGGTGCCGATGAACCTCGCGATGGTGATCGCCACAATGCTCGCCCCGCAGCTGGCCCGACGGTTCCGGCCGGCGTACGTGATGGCATCAGGTCTGGCGATCGCGACGGGTGGGCTACTGCTGGTTACCCAGGTCGACAGCGTCGGCGGGCTGGCGCTGCTGGTGAGCGGGTTCGTACTTGCCTGCGTCGGGATCGCGCTGCCCTCAGCACTCGGGATCGGGCTGGTCATCGGCTCTGCTCCGCCGGAGAAGGCCGGCTCGGCGTCCGGGATCTCGGAGACCAGCGGCGAGTTCGGCATCGCGCTCGGGGTTGCCACGATGGGCAGCATCGGTACGGCGGTCTACCGCAGCCAGCTGTCCGACTCCGCTCTCTCCGGTCTGTCCGGCGAGGCCGTCGAGGCTGCTCGGGAGAGCATTACCGGCGCGGTCTCCACAGCAGCGCAACTGCCCGATCGGCTCCGGCTCGATCTGTTGGCTGATGCGCGGGAGGCGTTCACCGAAGGATTGAATGTGGTGGCCGGCCTGAGCGCCACACTGTTCCTGGTCCTTGCTGTCGTCGCTGCGGTGCTGTTCCGCCACGTACCGCCGCACGGCGAGACCGAACTCGAGACCGCCCCGGGAACGGACGCCGACGTGCCTTGCGAGAACCACCCCGGACCTTATGCACATAACGTCCCGGAATCCGCCGCGGAATCGGACGTTATGCGCATAACGTCCGGGAGTCGGGGAGCCGCGAGCTGATGCTGATCATCACTGCGAAGATGTACGTGGATCCTGCCCGGCGAGCCGAGTTTCTCGCCGGCTCTGCCGAAGAGCTTCGGCAGGCGCGCGCGGAACCGGGTTGCGTGGACTTCATCGTGGCCCCCGATCCGGTCGAGCCGGGACGAGTCAATCTGTTCGAGCAGTGGGCGACCGCGGAGGACTTCGCCGTACGGTGCGCGACCTTCACGCCGACCCCGTCGCCGGTCGAGGTCCTCAGCCACGAGGCGATCAAGTACGAGATCAGTAGTTCCGGACCCGTCGTCGCGTGAGCGCAGCAGAGGGTCAGACCGCGACAGTTGAGGAGATCGTCATGTTCGACACCAGTAAGGCATTCAGCAGCTTCGCCGTCCCGGATACTGCCGCGGCGAAGGCGTTCTACAGCGAGACACTCGGTGTCCGGGTCACCGCCGAGGGCGACATTCTCGGCTTGCACCTGACCGACGAGCGCTCAATCATGGTCTACCCCAAGGTCGATCATGCCCCGGCGACGTACACCGTCCTGAACTTCAAGGTGGACGACATCGAGGCGGCAGTCGACGCGCTGGCCGAGCGCGGCGTCGACGTCACGCGCTACGCCGGTACGGCGACCGACACCGACACCGACGAGAAGGGCATCTTCCGCGTGGGCGACCTGGCCCAGGCCTGGTTCACCGATCCGGCCGGCAACATCCTGTCTGTCCTGCAACCCGCCGGCGCCGACCGGAGAGCAACGACCTGACTCCGGTGTTGCGCCCCCGGCCGGTCGCGTTAGGCGGCGCCCTGCCACCGGCCGGCCTACGCGGGGACGTGGCCTGTTCCCTGCGGGTGCGTGGGCAGAACTGCACAGACCTGGCCGGGATACTGAGGGAATGGCGGTGACCCTGCGGGCGAAGGGCCTCTCGGCCTCGTACGGCCAGCGGACGCTGATCTCCGGACTCGATCTCGTCGTCGTCCCCGGGGACGTCTTCGGTCTCGTCGGCGCCAACGGTTCCGGCAAGACAACCCTGCTCACGCTGCTCGCCGCAACCGGTCAGCCGACCTCCGACGACACCGGTGACGTGACGTCCCCGACAAATCCGGCCCGCACGGTCATGTCGCCACCGAGGGCAGCTTTTCGCTCAACCCGCCGGACGCGACGATGGGGTACCTCCCTCAAGAGTCCGGCCGAATGCCCAGCGAGACGATCCGCGACTTGCTGGCCCGCCGGACAGGGATCGCCGAGGCAGAATGTCGGATGAACGCGGCAGCGGCAGTGCTCGCCGCCCGGGGGAGTGACCGTTGCTCCGCAGCTCTCGAACGGTGGCTGGCCCTCGGTGGTGTCGATCTTGCCGAACGCGCCGAGAAGGTCCTGGCTCAACTTGGCCTCGGCGTGGGTCTGGATGCGCTGACCCAGACCCTTTCCGGGGGTCAGGCGGCCCGAGCGGGGCTGGCCTCGCTGCTGTTGTCCCGCTATGACGTCCTGCTACTCGACGAGCCGACGAACGACTGGATCTCGGCGGGCTCGAACTGCTCGAACGCTTCGTCGCGGACACCCGTACGGCCGTGGTGCTGGTCAGCCATGACCGTGAGTTCTTGGCGCGCACGGTGACCGGCATTGTTGAACTGGACCTGGCCCAGCAGGAGATCACCGTGTACGACGGCGGCTACGACGCGTTTCTGGCCGAGCGCGCGATTGCCCGGCTGCACGCCCGCGTGGCCTACGAGGAGTTCGCCGAGACCCGCTCGGAGCTCGAGCAGCGCGCAAACTTGCAGCGCAGTTGGGCGGACAAGGGCATCCGCGCCGTACGGCGGAACCTCACCGACATGGACAAGATCGGCCGCCGAATGCTCACCTCGACCCGGAGCACCCGGCGCTGGCAGATGCTCGAGGGACAGCTGCACGAGTAGCCGCCAGGCAACCAGGTCTTCCCGTGCCGCCAGGCACGACTGGTTCCCCCGTGATCTTGACCTTGTTGCGGTTCTGCGAAGCTTTTTGCGGTGTGTCGCCACCATAAGGTCAAGATCAGGAGGGTGGGGCTGGTCAGCGATGGTGCTGGAGGTCGTCGTGTACGTCTGAGCCGCTCCCGGGTTCGGCGTGCACGATCGCGGCGTGCAACCGTGGGATGTGGTGCAAGAGTTCGTGTTCGACCTGGTGGCTGAGTGAGTGCGCAGCGCCCAGATCAAGTGCCGGGTCCACAACGATGTTGATCTCGGCGCGCAGGGTGTGTCCGATCCAGCGCAGCCGCAGCTCGGCCACGTCCTCGACACCGTTGACGCTGCGAGTGACGCGTCCTGTCTCGTCCACGAGTTCCGGATCTACGGCGTCCATCAGCCGGCGGTAGATGTCCTTGGCTGCACCCCTGAGCACGAACAGGATCGCGACCGTGATCAGCAGTCCCACGATCGGATCGGCCAGCGGGAAGCCGGCCAGGACGCCCAGCGCAGCCCCGACCACGGCAAGGGAGGTGAACCCGTCCGTACGGGCGTGCAGTCCGTCAGCCACCAGCGCGGCTGAACCGATCTTGCGGCCGACCCGGATCCGGTAGACCGCGACCAGTTCGTTTCCGGCGAACCCGACGAGCCCAGCGACCAGGACCGCACCGACGTTCGCGATCTGCCGCGGGTCGATCAACCTGCTGATCGACTCGTAGCCAGCCAGCAGGGCCGATAGCGCGATCATCACGACGATGAAGACCCCGGCGAGATCTTCGGCCCGGCCGAAACCATAGGTATAGCGCCGAGTTGCGGGCCGCCGGCCGATCACAAAGGCGATCCACAACGGCACCGCCGTCAGTGCATCGGAGAAATTGTGGATCGTGTCGGCCAGCAGCGCAGCCGACCCGGTGAACAGGACGACGACCAGCTGGGCCACAGCGGTGACGCCCAGGACGACCAGGCTGATCTTGACCGCGCGGATGCCCTCGGTGCTGGCCTCGAGTGCGGGGTCGACGGAGTCGGCGGCGTCGTGACTGTGCGGGCGGAAGATAGCAACCAGCCATCCGCGTACGCCGCCAGGCTGGGCGTGGTCGTGCGGTTCGTGGCTGTGCTGGCCGTGGTCATGATTCCGGGCGCCGTCATCATGTTGTCCGGTTCCGGTCATGCCGTCGAGCTTGCTGGGGCGCTATCGCGCGGCCAGAACCGGGGCGGCGAGCTCGGCGAGGTCGACCTGTGGCCGGGCACCGAAGTGCGAGATGATTTCCGCCGCCGCGATCGAGCCCAGCCGCCCACACAGTGGCAGGTCGAGCCCGTGGGTGAGGCCGTACAGGAAGCCGGCCGCGTACGAATCGCCCGCGCCGGTGGTGTCGACGATCGTTTCGACCGGCTCGGCGGACACCTCGTGGAAGTTCCCGTCGGAAGACACCAGCGACCCCTTCTCCGAGCGGGTGACCGCCACGATGTCGCAACGTCCTCGGACGGCCGCGAGTGCCTCGTCGAGGGTCGCCACCTCGTACAGCGCGCGCACTTCTTCCTCGTTCGCGAACAGGATGTCGACGTCGTTCTCGACCAGGGCGCGGAACTCCTCACGGTGCCGTTCGACGCAGAACGTGTCCGAGAGGGTGAGTGCAACCCTGCGATTGCGGGCGTGGGCAGCGGCCATCGCCGTACGGAAGGCCTCCTTCGCCCGCGGGGGATCCCACAGGTAACCCTCGAGATAGGTGACCTTCGCTCGACCGACGACCTCGGTGTCGATGTCCTCGGGTCCCAGCTCGACGGCGGCACCGAGGTAGGTGCTCATCGTGCGCTGGCCGTCAGGCGAGACCATGATCAGGCAGCGAGCGGTGCCCGGGCCCTGTGTCAACGGTGCGGTCTGGAACAGGGCACCGGTGCCCCGGATGTCCCGGGAGAAGGTGTCGCCGAGCTTGTCGTCGCGAACCTTTCCGATGAAGGCCACATCGGCGCCGAAGGAGGCTGCCCCGGCGATCGTGTTGGCTCCCGAGCCACCGGAGATCTCCAGACTCGCCCCGATGTCGACATAGAGCGCATCGGCCCGCTCCGCGTCGATCAGCGTCATGCTTCCCTTGGGCAGGCCATGGCTGAGGATGACATCGTCGGAGGTGTGCGCGAGCACATCCACGATCGCGTTACCGATGCCGAGGACGTCCAGTTCGCCGAGAGCAGCGCCGCCGTCAGCGCTCATCTTGATCCAATCTGTCACCACGTGCACCGCAGTCGCCGACACCGGACAGTACCGCCGGGTGTCTCACGACCGCTTCGACAAGGATGCGGCCGCCTACCGCACGCCGGCTGCGACGCTGCGGCGCCGGGCGCGCCAGAGCAGGGCGTAGCCCACCCAGGAGACGGCCACGAGACAGGCGACACCCAACTGCACGGCGCCCTGGTGCTCCTCGGGGTACACCACGCCAGTGAGGTATCTGTCGATGAAGCCTTGAGGTAGCCCCTCTTCACCGGCCCGTCGCCTGGCCCAGTCCTCGATGTCGGTGAGCGGGCAAGGCACCTTGACCACGGCGTTGAGCACGCCCCACACCGCTAGTCCGACATGCACCAGGATCAGCCGCGGCCACCGCCAGGCCGCGAACCCACCGAGGGTCAGGACCACCAGAAACGCGAAGTGCAACAACATGACCAGATCCCCGATTGCCTGGTACACCCGCCCTCCTAGCGTTTCCTTTCCATTGTGCCCGCTCGAAGTACGCAAGCGAGGCCCAGTCACCGCCGCAATTCCGTGTAAGGGGACGACAACCGGGTAAGGCAGACAAGGTCGCAGTCGGCGACATCAAGGAATCGAAGGAGACCACTACATGGCCAGCAGCGTCGTCACCGTGATCAAGGAGCAGCACCGCGAGGTCGACAAGTTGGTGAAGCAGGTCGAGGCGGAGAAGGGCGACGTCGCGGCAACGCTGCAGAGGATCTACGACATGCTCAAGCCGCACTCCGATGCCGAGGAGGACTTCGTCTACCCGGCGATCGAGAAGGTCGAGCCGGAGACCGGCGAAGAGGTCCACGACGGTACTGCCGAGCATCACCACTTCCTGGGCTTGCTCACCGAGCTGCTGAACCAGGAGCCGGGTGGGCCGGGCTTCGACGGTGCGGTCGCCGCCTTCGCCGCCGAATTGCGCCACCACGTGGAGGAGGAAGAGGCGGACCTGCTGCCCGCTCTGCAGGAAAACATGTCCCGCAGCGATCTCGAAGCCATGGGCGAGCGCTTCGTCAAGGCCACCACCGGCTGACCGGCGAGCCTGACCGGCCGGGCGTGATCAGGCGATTCGGCGCCGCGAGAACCACGTAGCGGACAGTCCGAGATGGCGTTTGCACGGCCGGGGCCGGGGTGCGTGCTGCCCACCAGTGCTGCGGAATCTCTCGCAGCCCGTCCAGCATCTGGCCGGCGGCCAGCGTGGTCAGCACCACCCCGATCGCCAGCAACCCGACGGACCCGATCGGCAGTAGTCGTCTCATACCTTCTCCTCGATGACGTCGGTCAGGCGGCAGCGCATTGTGGCGCGGACGAGATCGAAGCGGTCGACCACCGGCGTCTTCGAGGACCCGAGCATGTCCCGGACCTCCGCGCCGTACCGCTCTCGCCAGTCCCGAGGGACTCGCGCCAGTCCCGAGGGAACAGCCGCAGGAGTCGGCGGCGCCAGACTGAGCAGTACGAGCAGTGCGGGATGTGAACAAGGCGCATCCGTACGACCGGTAGGCAGGACCGACGAGGTCTGAGAAAAAGTTTGGTCGTCGTGTCGATCCAGCCCCCGGGTGTTCGACGCGTCGGTGAGGCCCGGCACAGTGCCCGGTCGATCCGTTCCGGATAGAAGCGAAGGAGCTCACGATGCGATTCATGATCATCCTGAAGTCCGACCAGAACACCGAGGCCGGCGTCATGCCCACCGAGCAAGAGCTCACCGACATGGGGAACTACAACGAGGAGCTGGTCAAGGCCGGCGTGATGCTCGCCGGCGAAGGGCTGCAGCCGAGTTCCAATGGCGCGCGGGTCCATTTCTCCGGCGGGGAGACCACGGTAACCGACGGCCCGTTCAGCGAGACCAAGGAACTGATCGCCGGGTTCTGGCTGATCCAGGTCAAGTCAAAGGACGAGGCCGTCGAGTGGGTCAAGCGGGTCCCCATCGCAGCCGACCAGAACACCGAGATCGAGATCCGCCAGGTCTTCGAGGAAGATGATTTCGGCGCCGAGTTCACTCCTGAACTGCGTGAACAGGAGAACCGGCTTCGGGCGCAAGCGGAGTCGCAGCAGCGGTAGGGCGAACGGGGACTCGAGCCGTCACCTCGGACGGTGGGACCGGACCCGGGCGATATCAGCGGTGGCGAGGGTGGTCTGATCCTGGGTCGTGACCGTGCCGGAGGCTTCTCGCGCGATCGAGGCGGTCTGGCGGATCGAGTCAGCCCGGGTCATCGCGGGTCTGGCCCGGCTGGTCCGCGACATCGGTTTGGCCGAGGACTTCGCGCAGGACGCGCTGGTCGCCGCACTCGAGCAGTGGCCACAGTCCGGCGTTCCGGACAACCCGGGCGCCTGGCTGATGGCCGTCGGCAAGCGCCGGGCCATCGATCAGATCCGCCGCAACGAGCGGCTCGAGCGCAAGCAGGAACAGCTCGGTCGCGAGCTGGAGATCCATACCGTGGCGGCGGTGCAGGGCGACGAGATCGACGCTGCCCTGGATGATGACATCGGCGACGATCTGCTCCGGCTGGTCTTCACCGCCTGCCACCCGGTGCTGTCTACGCAGGCGCGGGTCGCGCTGACCCTGCGCCTGCTCGGCGGGTTGACGACCGAGGAGATCGCCCGAGCCTTCCTGGTCTCCGACTCCACGATCGCGCAGCGGATCGTCCGGGCCAAGCGAACCCTGGCCGATGCACGCGTGCCCTTCGAGGTGCCCAGCGGGGATGAGCTGTCCAGTCGGCTGCCCTCGGTCCTCGAAGTCATCTATCTGATCTTCAACGAGGGCTATTCCGCAACCGCGGGCGATGACTGGATGCGGCCCGAGTTGTGCGGGGACGCCCTCCGGCTCGGCCGGATCGTCGCCGAACTCATGCCCAGCGAACCCGAGGTGCACGCACTGGTCGCCCTGATGGAGATCCAGGCCTCGCGGGTACGAGCCCGGACCGGCCCGTCCGGCGAGCCGATCCTGCTGCTGCAGCAGAACCGCGGGCGCTGGGATCACGTGCTCATCCGCCGCGGGCTGGCCGCTCTCGGCCGAGCCGAAGAACTCGGCGCAGCAAGCGGTACCGGCGGTAGGAACCGGCCGTACGGTCCGTACGCTCTGCAAGCCGCGATCGCCGCCTGCCATGCCCGGGCGGTGACCCCGGAGGGTACCGACTGGCCGCGCATCGTGGCGCTGTACGACACGCTCGCCGAGCTCACCCCGTCGCCGATCGTCGAACTCAACCGCGCGGTCGCTCTCTCCATGGCGTACGGCCCGGCGGCCGGTTTGGCGCTGGTCGAGCAACTCGTTGACGAACCGTCGTTGCGGGATTACCACCTGTTGCCCAGCGTCCGCGGCGACCTGCTGGCCAGGCTCGGCCGCTTGGACGAGGCGCGTACGGAGTTCGAGCGGGCGGCGGTGATGACTCGTAACGAGCGGGAGCGCACTCTGCTGCTGGCTCGGGCCCGCGGCCTGCCGGACCCGGGCTCGCCGAGCGCAGCTTCACTCGGGGTTGGTTGTTGATGTACGTGCCGGTCTGGGTCATCTCGAGCATGTGAGCGCGACCGCGAACTCCGGTGTTGGCCAACTCGGTCGCCCGGCCGGCTCGTACGGTCATCAGGACGTAGACCAAAGGCAGGAAAGTCGCGACCGCCATCCAGATCTGTCCGAGCCAGATCTCCGGGATCGTCCGCCAGAAAAGGAAGAAGAAGAAGGCCCCCGGCGCCGAAGAGGACGACGAGCACCCATCCCACCCTGTTGGCCGCCGAGGCGGCACTCGACGGCGGAACTCGGCTGAATCGAGGGACATGAACCGACGGGCACGAATCGAGCGGCACGCACCGCCTGACACGATGGCGAGATGCCGGTCGGACGAGCAACGCTGTTCCGGCTGGCCACGAGCACACGCTTCGAGCGGACCGTACGAGCCGTCGCGCCAGCCGAGCGTCATGCCTGGCGAGCCGCTTCGCGCTACGTCGCCGGCATCACCCTCGCCGATGCCTGGCAGGTGGCGAATTGGCTGCACGCCAAGGGGATTGACGCCAGCGTCGACCAGTTCGGGGAGTTGGTCACCGATGCCGCGACGGCCGAGCGGGTAGCTGCGGACTATGTCCGGCTGGCCGTCGGACTGGCTCAGCAACCGGACGGTGTGTGGCTGTCGATCGACCTGTCCCATCTCGGCCTGGACGTCGACCGCGGTCGCTGCGCCGACCATTTCCGTGCGATCGCCGACGCGTTGCCGCCCGGCCGGCGGATCCAGGTCGGCGCCGAGGACCACGATCGCGCCGACGCCATCCTGGACTGCGTCCTGGCCGTGGCCGGCGACAGGAACGGCCTGGCCGACCGCATCGGGGCCACCGTTCAGGCGAACCTGCACCGATCCGGCGACGACCTGGATCATCTGGTGGCGGCAGGAGTTCATGTCCGGTTGGTCAAGGGCGCCTATGTCGAGCCGCCCGAGAGAGCGCTGCCCTACGGCGAGCCTACCGACATCGCCTATCTACGCCTCGCCCACCGACTGGCGCAGGCCGGCGCGAACTTTTCGCTGGCCACCCACGACGGCGTTCTGCGCGAAGCGCTGCTGGCCGCCCTCGGACGGCGGCCGGTCGAACAACTGCTCGGCGTACGGCCGGAAACGTTGGAGGATCTCGTCGCGGGCGGTGTTCCGGTACGGGTGTACGTGCCCTACGGTGCCGAATGGTTTCGCTACTGGATGCGCCGGGTCGCCGAGTCACGCGGCGCATGACCGGTCCGTATACGGCTGGCGATCGCACCTTGAGTGCCGCCTACGGCACAACCGCCCACCACCGGCGGGAGGTCATAATTGTGGCATGAGTCGCACACGACTGAGCACCACCGTCAACGAGCAACTCCTGGCAAGCGCGCGGAGCATGCGGTCGGGGATCACTGACGCGGCGCTGGTCGATGAGGCTCTGAAAGCGCTACTTGTTCGGCACCGCGCCGCCGAGGTTGATGCTAGCTACAGTGCCTGCCACCAGCATCCGATCGCCAAGCCGGATGAGTGGGGCGACCTGGCCTCGTTTCGACAAGCTGCCACGTGAGCGCCCTGCCAACGCGCCGAGAGATCTGGTGGTGCGAGTTTGCCGAGACTGATCGGCGTCCGGTTGTGGTCCTGTCTCGCGATGCGGCGATCCCGCGGCTTCGTCGGGCATTGGTCGCTCCCTGCACGACGACGATGGCAGTCGCAGTCGACTGCTCGGACTGACGCCAAGACCCTCTTGGAAGGCGCGCCCTCGGCTCAGGTGAATCGATGCGGCAGTCGGCAGCCCCCGGGCTGCTCGCTGTCGTGATCCACCTGACCGCAGCCTAGGGTCGAGAGTCGTGGACATCGACGTGGTGGCGGGCTCGGTCACCGACGTAGACGATCTGGCGGCATTGTGGATCGCCATGGTCGAGCACCATCGTCACCTCGTCGGGCAGGAGTACCCGGTCCGTGCTGCCGAGCAGTCCTGGACCGTGTGCCGGCAGGAGTATCGGCGGTGGCTCGAGGAAGCCACCGGGCTGCTGTTCATCGCCCGGCCGTCCGGGTCCGGTGAGCCGGTCGGCTATATCCTCTGCCGCCTCGCCGAGTCCGGAGCGACCTTCGACCTCGGCCGGATTCGCGGCGATGTCGACTCCCTCGTCGTCGCAGACCGCGCCCGGGGCAGCGGAATCGGTTCGGCCCTGCTTGCCGCCTGCCGTGCGGAACTGCAGCGACGTGGTTGCTCGTACTGGTCCATCGGTGTCCTCGAGGCGAATCACGACGCCGCCCGGCTCTACGAGCGACACGGTTTCCGGCCCTGGATCCGCGACATGCTCGGTCAGCTGGAGCAACCCAGTTGATCAGCTGGCAAGGCGATGGGCCCGAGGGGTCTCGCGGGGTGCCCCGAGCACTCTGGCGGGCGGTGGGAGAGCTGACCGGCGGCCGACGTCGAATCCCGGTCCCGCCGTCAAGCCGGCCCCGACGCCGATCAGAATGGCCGGGACAGATCCGTTCAAGAAGGCCGCACGTGTCCCGACGAAGGATCCGCATCACTGCGTTGATTCTGCTCGTCCTCGGGTCAGCGCTGGGAGGGCTCGCGGGATGCACTGACCGGGCTGGCATCGGGGTCAGCGCAGACGCCGTACAGAGCACGTCGCCCCTGCCGACGCGGCCCTCGCCGACGAGTGGTAGCGCGCCGGCGCCCAGCCAGACCAAGGCTGGCGCGGTCAGTGTCTATCGGGACATCGTGTACCGGGAGGCCAGCGGCGAGCAGCTCCGGCTCGACGTCTGTCGTCGGGCGCGCGGTGCGGACGGTCCGCGTCCCGCCGTCCTGCTTATCCACGGCGGTGCGTTCGTCGCCGGGGACAAGGACACCCCGAAATGGCAGGAGTTGTGCTCCTGGCTGGCCGAGTCCGGCTACGTGGCGGTCAACCTGAACTACCGCCTCGCTCCCGTGCATCGGTTCCCGGCCGCCATCGAGGACGTCCAAGCCGCGGTGGAGTGGACCCGGGCGAACGCGCTGACCAACGGCGTCGATCCCGACCGGGTGGGCGTTCTCGGTGGCTCGGCCGGCGCGAACCTCGCCCAGTTGTTGGGCACCTCCGGCGCTGGATCCACCTCGCTCGGGTCACGGGTCGCTGCGGTCGTCTCGCTGTCCGGGGCCGCGGATCTGACCGAGCGGGCCCTGACCCTCGGCGACCCCGAGCCCACCCAGATCCGCCGCGTCCTGGACTATCTCGGCTGCGTCGAACTCACCACCTGTCCCGCGGGGGCGCCCGCCTCACCGATCACTCAGGTCGACCCGAGCGATCCGCCGTTCCTGCTGGCGCAGTCCGAGGAGGAGAGCCTGCCGGTCGAGCAGACCGAGGTGATGGCCGACGCCCTGACCGAGGTGGGCGCTCAGCCCGAGGTGCTGATCCGCCCCGGACGCGCCCACGCCACGGGCCTGCTCGACGATCCGTCGGTCACTGCCGCCGTGTTGGCCTTTCTCGCGCGGACCCTCGGCTGAGCACGGGCGTGGGTGCTGGCGCGAAGATGACTGCCATGCACACAGCGAAGTGCCGCCGTCCCGGTACAGGACGGCGGCACTTCTTCTAGCGGACGAAGGCGAGCGATAACGTCAGAGCGACTCTGCTGTTCTCCACGGCTGCTATGACGGTCGCCGCACTACCGTGCGGACTGGTTGTGCCGGACGTCGCCTTCGGGCTCCCGGGCGAGGAGGAACGAACCGATGATCCAGATCAGCGCACCGAACAAAGCGATGTAGATGCCCAACTCCGAGTCCCACTCGCTGCCACGCTCTGCAGCGCCGGGGGTGTCAACCAGATAGGACACGGCCAGCCCGAAGGCAGCGATCCCGGCCGCCATCGAGGCCACCGACAAGCCTCGATGCTGGACCCGGCGTTCGCTGCGCTGGGCCGCGATCAGCAGCGCAACTGCGAGGCCGACGCCCAAGTAGGCGGTGAAGGCGATCACGCTGTCGGCCTCATAGCCGCTGAAGGACTCGTCGTCCTGGTTGGTGATCCAGCTGAGAAAGGTGGCGATGAGAAAGAGCACCGAGCCCTCGTGGATCGACAAGAGTTCCGTCGACGATGCGAGCGGCAACGTCGTGGAGTCGTTCGCCGCGCCCGCGGGCATGAGTGCGCATCAGCTGGAAGGCTGCGTCCATGGGCTGGCCGGTGCGTTCGGCGAGCACGCCCGTGGCTCGTTCGAGCAGGATCCGGCTGTCCAGAGC
>JACCUM010000311.1 GCA_013811805.1 Geodermatophilaceae bacterium
TCGAAACCGCCGACCGCACAGAAGGCTTCGCGACGGACCATGGCAGCACAGGCCAGGAATCCCAGCAATGACGGTCCGGGCAGATCGGCTGCACGGCCCAGCACGGATCGGCCCATCTGGTGGCAGACGGGGTCCAGGACAATTTCCGATCCAACCAGGATGCGAGCCGCGAGCAATCCCATGCGCGGACGGACACCGAAGAGATCCGCCGCACGCTGTAATGCACCTGGGGCCCACCAGGAATCGTCATCCGCGAAAGCAACGTAGGGAGTGCTCGCCGGCCCGACGTCGTCGGTCGAGGACATGATCCTTCACTGCCCACCGAGTCGGCCGCCTAACTGTCTTTCGGTGGTGTCGCGATGACAAGCGGGTCCGGAGGCGACGACAATGTTGGCCGATGACTGAATCACCGTTCCTGCCCCTGATGCGCCAGGGCCTCGATCCCGTTGCCGAGTTGGGGCGCCGCCGGGCCGAGGAGCCGGTCAGCGAGTTCAACCTGTTCGGGATGAAGTTCTGGCTGCTCACCCGCTCCGACGACGTACGCCAGGTGCTGGGCAGTGCCGCGGACTTCAGCACCGACTTCTCGACGCTGGCCGACGCGGCGATCGGCGTTGAAGCCCTTGCTGGTCAACAGGACCCGGGCGGCCTCGGGATGAGCGACCCACCCAAGCACACCCGGTTGCGCAAGATCCTGACGCCGGAGTTCACGATGCGCCGGCTGGCTCGCCTGGCGCCACGGATCGACGCGATCGTGGCCGACTGTCTCGACGCTATCGAGGCATCGGACCAGCCGATGGACCTCCTACCCACCTTCGCGCTGCCCATTCCATCGCTGGTCATCTGCGAACTGCTCGGCGTGCCGTACGGCGACCGCGACGACTTCCAGCGGCTGAGCAATTCCCGGTTCGACTTCATGGAGGATGCCGAGACGCTGGACTCGGTCGCCCAGTCGCTGGCCTACCTGCGCGAACTCGTCGCCGGGCAGCGAGCAGATCCCGGAGATGGCTTGCTGGGCATGATCGTTCGCGAGCATGGGGACACGATCAGCGACGAGGAGCTGGCCGGTCTCGCGGACGGGCTGCTGGTCGGTGGCCACGAGACCACGGCCAGCATGCTCGCGCTCGGGGCCCTGCTGTTGTTGCGCAGCGAGGAGCACTTCGCGCTCGTCCGGGACGACGACACCGCGATCAACGCCATGGTCGAGGAGATGCTGCGCTACCTCACGGTGGTCCAGGTTGCCTTCCCGCGGTTCGCCCGGCGAGAGGTCGTGCTGTCCACCGGACAGCGGATCGCCGAGGGCGAGATCGTGATCGCCTCGCTGTCCTCAGCCGACCGGGACGCCGCGCTCGGCACCGGCATGGATGACTTCGTCCCTGTCCGTACTCCGTTGTCGCACTTCGCCTTCGGGCACGGGATCCACCGCTGCATCGGCGCCGAACTGGCCCGGATGGAACTGCGGGCCGCCTACCCCGCACTCGTCCGCCGTTTCCCGACACTGCGCCTGGCCGTCCCCCCGGAGGAGATCGAGTTCCGCGAGCTTTCGGTGGTGTACGGCGTGCAGTCCCTGCCCGTGACCTGGTAGCTCTGGTCAGTTCACAGCGTCGGTACGGCAACGCCGATCTCGCGGCCGAGCGAGGCACCCTTTCCCAGGCCGAGGTTGTCACCGCTCCAGAACCGGCCGGGGTCGTACCAGTTCTGCGTCCGTGACGTCTCGAGCAGACCCATCGCGGTGTACGTCGCCGCCACGAGCTCCGCGCAGTAGAATCGTCTCGGCCTTGACCTGATGACTGAACCGGCCGGCGAGCCAGCCCCGGATGACCCCGCGGGTGGTCGGGAACGGCCGGCCGTCAAGTCTGGAGATCGTCCGGAGGACGGCATCCTCCATCTCGCGGGTCACCTCCGGCGTGAGCTGCCGCAGCCAAGCCCGGGCGCGATACTTCGTGCTCCACGTCGCGACGGCGTCGTGCAGACCATGCAGTTGGACGCCCCGTTGGTGCTTGCCGGTCCACACGTCGGGCAGGGACTTGCCGAGTTCGGCGTGCCAGAGCAGCGGTGGCAGGTCGTCGAGTACGACCGCCATGCCGACGTGGTTGACCGGCGCATTGGTGAAGGTCTGGATCGCCCGATCGGCCGCAGTGGAGCCACGGAACAGCCACACGTCGCCGGTCCGGGTCAGGTCGACCGCTTGGTCCAGTTCGATGCGGCTCGCGCTCCGATCAGGGATCCGACTGGAAGCCACGGGCTCATCTTCCTATCCGAGCCTCGCGCGCTCCGCTCACCGGCCGGTCCGCTCCTCCCTCGCTGGCGCTCGGTCGATGCTCCCGCCCTCTCGGCACTAACGTAGCCGAGGTGCGAGTGTGGAAATGGATCGGCGTCGCCGGGATAGCCGGAGTCGCCGCGACCGGCGTGATTCTGGCTAGGGACGAGCGCGCCCGCCGCGCGTATACCCCGGACGAGGTACGGACCCGGCTGCACGAACGAGCCGCCCAACTGGCCGCCGAGCCGGAACCGCCCGATGCCGCCGCTGGGGCGTTGTCCGGACTGCGCGAACAGCTTGGCCGACGATTGCGCCAGCTACGTCACTAGGCCGCACTTCCCCGGTCCATATTGGTGATCTTGACCTTATGGTGGTGACACGCCGAGAAATGCGCCTTGAAACCGCAACAAAGTCAAGATCACCGGGAAATCAGGGTGGCTTGAGTGGAATGGGTGGTCGGCATTGCGGTCTACCGGCCCCGCTACAGCACCGAGGCGAGGCGGCGCGCACCCTCGCGTAGCTGCTCGGGGTTCGAGGCGGCGTAGGTCAGCCGCAGATGCGCGGCAGGTGGTTCGGTGACGAAGTACGGACTGCCGGCCTCCACGACGACGTCGGCCCGGCGGGCCCGTGCGGCGATCTCTACGTCGTCGTACTCGTCGGGAAGGCGCACCCATACGTGTAGTCCGCCTTTGGGTATCCGGGTGATCGCAGCATTGGGGAGAAATTCGTGCACGGCGGCTAACAGGGCGTCGCGTCGGGTCCGCAACGCGGCGCACAACGAGGTCAGGTGCCGTGGCCAGGCGGGTGAGCCGAGTAGCTCCACCGCCACCTCCTGGAGCGGCCGCGGGACGAACAGGTCATCGACCATCCGTAGTGCGGCGAGTCGGGCCGCGGCGGGCCCGCGACCCACCAGGGCACCGATCCGAAGGCTCGGCGCCGCTGGCTTGGTCAGCGAGGTGAGGTAGACGACGTGCCCGTCGCTGTCGTCCCGGATGAGCGGGGGCGGCGCCGCCCCGTCGATGCTCAGGTGGCGGGCCCAGTCGTCCTCGATCAGAAACGCGCCGGCAGTCCGTACGACCTCGAGCACGGCAGTACGGCGGTCAGCTGCCAGCACGCAGCCGGTGGGGTTGGCGAAGGTGGGCTGGGCGTAGAGCACCCGGGAGCCGGTACGCGCGAAGGCCTCGGCGAGGAGATCCGGGCGCAGCCCGTCGCCATCGGTCGGCACTGGAACCGGGTGCAGGCCCGCACCACGAGCTGCGGCGATCGCTCCGATGTAGGTCGGCACCTCCACCAGGACCGGGTCGCCAGCGGCGGCGAGAGCGCGAAAGGCGGCGGAGAGTCCGGCCTGTGCGCCGGGGATCACCAGCACATCGGAGACGTCAACGCCCGAGGCCGCCGCGAAGCTGGCCCGCAACTCGGGCAGCCCGGCCGGCGGTACCCGTCCCCACGCCCCTGGGCGCCGGGCGGCCCGGCCGGCAGCGGCGACCAAGGCTCGGGTCGGTTGCAGGTCGTCCGAGAGATAGCCCGAGGACAGGATCGATGCGGCTGGATCCGGGAGGGCGAGCAGTCCCGCAAGATCCGCGCTGTCGACCCGCGCCGGTCCCAGGGCGACGGTCTGCCAGCCGACATCTGGTCGATGGTTGCCACGTCTGGGTGCCACGAACGTCCCCCGGCCCGGTTCGGTCAGTAGCACTCCCTCGGCGACGAGCTTGGCCAGCGCGCGGGTGAGGGTCACCGGGCTGACGTTCAGCTCGGCGACAAGTGTCCGGGTTGCGGGTAGCTGGTCCCCCGGCTGGCGTTCCGCGGCCATGTGCCGAAGCCGTCCAGCCAGCGTGTCACTACTGCTACCGTTTGTCATGACGGTCAACGGTAGCGCTACTCGACTGAAGGGGCGGCCGATACTCGGCCCCGGGGTCGGTTGGGGAGCCCTCGGCGTCGTCGCGTTCAGCCTCACCTTTCCGGCCACCCGGGCGGCGCTGCCGGCATTCGGTCCGGTGACAGTGGGCCTCGGCCGGGCGGTACTGGCGGCAGTTCTCGCGGCCGCATGTCTTGCGCTGACCCGATCCCGACTGCCAACGGCAGGACAGGTCCGGCGGCTGGGTTTGGTCAGCATCGGCGTGGTGGTCGGCTTCCCGATCTGCTCCTCGTTGGCGCTGCGCGACGCCACGGCCGCTCACGCGGCTGTGCTGACCGGGCTGCTGCCAGCGGCCACGGCGGTGGTTGCGGTCCTCCGCGCCGGTGAACGACCGCCGCGAATGTTCTGGGGGGCATGCGCTCTGGGAGTCGTGACAGTTGTGGTGTTCGCCGCGGTTCAGGGGGGCGGACAACTCCGGGTCGAGGACCTGTGGTTGCTGGCCGCCGTAGCCCTCGGTGCTCTGGGGTACGCCGAGGGCGGCGCGCTGGCCCGTGAACTGGGTGGATGGCGGGTCATCTCCTGGGCGCTGGTGCTATCCCTTCCCGTGCTGCTGCCCGTGGCGCTAGCCGGGCTGGTGAGCCACCCGCCGCAGTCCCCGACGGCTGGCGCCTGGGTCGGTCTGCTCTACGTCAGCGCGATCAGCATGTTCGCCGGTTTCTACGCCTGGTACCGCGGCCTGGCCGAGGGCGGCATCGCGAAGATCTCCCAGCTCCAACTCGCCCAGCCCGTACTGACCCTGGGCTGGTCGGCGCTACTGCTCGGCGAACAGGTGGACGCCGGCACGATCCTGGCCGGGCTTGCCGTGGTCGCCGCCGTCGGCCTCACCCAACGCACCCGACGGAGCGCGACCCCGTTGCCGTCCGGGGCCATCAGCGAGCCGACCTGAACGCGAGCTGCCTCGTACCCCCGTCTGCAACGGATCGCAGACGAACGTGAAGTGCAGGAGTACGGCGAGACGGTCGGCGAACTGCTTGGTCGACCAGTGACAGTCGACCAGCAGGCTCTTGATCAGGCTGGAGGACATCAACGCCCAGATCATGTCGGCGGCGGTTCGTACGGTCCATGGCTGGGCGAGCCGGTTCTCGGTCGCGAGCCAGTCGGCTAGCCGGCGGCAGGCGGCGCGCTGGTCGCGGATGACGATCTGCCGATGAGTCTCGGCGTCGGGGTCGGCTTGGCGGACGCGTTCGGCGGCCAGGTCGATGGCCAGGATCCGCGGATGGTATCGAGCGAGGTGCCGCGCCCATTGCTCGAGCGCTGCTTCGGCGTCGGGGGCAGCCCAGACCGGGCGCAGTGAGTCAGCCAGGTGCTCGGCGTCGCTGACGTAGTCGAACAGGGCGGTCATCAGCTCAGGCCGGGAGCCGAAGTGCAGATAGACCGCGCGGCGGGAGACGCCGGCGCGGTCGGCTACTGCAGCCATCGTGGCGGCCTCGAAGCCGGCCTCTTCGATCAGCTGGCGGGTGGCTGCCAGCAGCGCTGCCCGGGTTCGTCGGCTGCGGGCGTTCTCCGGCTCGGTGATCTTCATGGCGACCCTCCAGGAATAAACGTGACGCAGTGTGCAGTTCCCGTATATGCACAGCATGTGTAGTTAATCGGTATTCCAACGAGGAGGACAGCGTGATCGAGCCAGTCAACACCGCGGTGATCTATTACAGCTCCACCGGCAATGTGCATGCCCTGGCCCAGGCCGCCGTCGAGGGCGCGGAAAAGGCCGGGGCCGCGGTGCGGCTGCGCAAAGTACGTGAACTCGCCCCGGCCGCCGCGATCGAGAGCAATCCAGGTTGGGCGGCCCACGCCGCGGCGACCAGCGACATCACCGAAGCCAGTCCGGACGACCTGGCCTGGGCTGACGTAGTGATCTTCGGGACGCCCACCCGCTACGGTTCGCCGGCGAGCCAGCTCAAGGCATTCATCGACAGCACCGGACCGCTGTGGCAGCAGGGCAAGCTCGCCGACAAGGTCTACACCGCGTTCACCTCGACGGTCACCGCCCATGGCGGACTGGAGAGCACCCTGCTGGCGCTGGGAAACGTCTTCTACCACTGGGGCGGCATCATCGTCCCGCCCGGCTACACCGATCCCATCCAGTTCCAGACCGGCAATCCGTACGGCACCGCACACTTCGGCGGCGACGGCAACGGTCCCGGCCCCCTCGATCTGGACGCCGCCCGCTACCAGGCCCGCCGTGCGGTCGAGACCGCTGCCGCCCTGGCCAGGGGACGAGCGGCCTGAGTGGCACGCCGTCGGTCGGGCCGGTAGGAGGGGCGTGACAAGCGTGACTGATCCCGTACAGGAACTACCACAGCATCGCGGCGATCCCGCCGGCGCCCGGAGCGGGGCTTGCGCTCTGGCCTTGTTATGCGGTGTCCAGCTGATGTTGGTGCTGGACTTCTCGATCGTCAACGTCGCCTTGCCCGAGATTGCCCAAGGGCTCGGCTTCAGCCGATCCGGTCTGTCCTGGGTGCTCAGTGCGTACGCGCTGGCCTTCGGTGGCCTGCTGCTGCTCGGTGGCCGGCTGGCCGACCTGGCCGGACGGCGGCGGATGTTCCTGATCGGCCTGGCTATCTTCGGCATTGGGTCACTTCTGGGTGGCCTGTCGGTCGATCCGGCGATGCTTGTGGCGATGCGGGCGATGCAGGGCGCCGGTGGCGCGTTGACCGCCCCGGCTGTGCTGTCCTTGATCACCACCACGTTTCCGGAGGGCCCGGAGCGCGGCCGGGCGCTGGGGTGGTTCTCGGCCGCTGGGGCCAGCGGATTCGCGGTCGGGGTGCTGGCCGGTGGACTGCTGACCCAGTTCGCTGGCTGGCGGGCGGTGCTGTTCGTCAACGTTCCCTTGGTCGCGGCCGCCATCGTGCTGGGGTGGCGGTTGCTCCCCGAGGCTTCGGGACCCGCCGTCAGTCGGCACTACGATCCTGCCGGTGCGCTGTGCGGCACGGTGGGCCTGAGCGCATTGATCTTCGGCCTTGCGCAGATCGGAGCGCCCGGCTCGACTGCGGCTGTGCCGATCGTGTCGCTGGCCGGCGGGGCGGCGCTGCTCGGCGGATTCGTTGCGATCGAGGCACGGGTTGCCTCGCCGCTGTTGCCGCTGCGCCTGTTCGGGTCCCGGTCGTTGAGCGTCGCCAATGGGCTGAGCGCGCTCACCTTCATCACTGCCGGCGCCATGCCGCTCTTGCTTTCACTGCAACTCCAAGAGGTCATGGGATTCGATCCGCTGACGACCGGGCTGGCCTTTCTGCCTTCCGCTGTGGTGGTAGCGCTTGCCGCGCAGGCCGCGCCGCGCCTGGCCGTCCGGGTCGGAGCCAAGCCGGTGCTGGTCACCGCGACCGCGCTGGTAGCCACCGGCGCCGCACTGCTGGCCCGGGTCTCGCCCGACAGCGGGTACGCCTCGCTGATTCTCCCCGCGACGATCGTGTTCGGTCTCGGACTCGGCGCGGTCATCACGGCCACGACCATCGCGGCCACCGATTCAGTGCCGGCCGGTGACCAGGGCGTAGCCTCCGGGCTGCTGACCACCAGCCAGCAGGTCGGTGCCGCCCTAGGAGTGGCGATCCTGGCCACCCTGGCCAGCGCACACACGCAGAGCCTTGGCGAACTCAGCTCAGCCACCATCGCGGCCGGGATCCGGTTCGCCTATCTGGTGGGTGCCGGTGTCGCTGCGGTTTCCATGCTGACTGCGCTACTCGCGCTGCCTCCCGGCCGAAATCGACCGTGACCCCCCGCCACGCCCAGCCATCAAACCCTGTATCTGAGAGGAAACGATCATGTCCCTGACCTTTGGACGCGCCCCATTCGCCGCGCAGCGTGGCTCCTTCGATTTCCCCGTACCTGACCACGTCCGCTACTGGGAGCCGTGGCCGCGGCGAATGCGAGCGATCCTGGGCGGCGCAACGGTGCTCGACAGCCGACGCGGAGTCGTGCTGCACGAGACGGGTCGTCTCCTGAGCACTACTACCCCGTTGACGACCTCGATCCGGATCTGCTCAGTCCCGCCGAGCCGACCGAGGCTGGCGCCGCACGGTGGGACGTGGGAGTCGCTGGCCGAATCGCCGCTGCTGCGGTCACCGCCTGCGCCGATCTCTCCGGCGCGGACGGCGGGCTGACGCTGAACGATTTCGTTGCCGTCGACTTCGCTGCGATGGACCGCTGGTTCGAAGAGGACGACCCGGTGTGGCCATCTCCGCGATCCGTACCACCGGGTCGACGTCCGGGCCTCGTCTCGGCGGATCGTCGTCCGGCATCAGGGTCAGATCGTGGCCGAGTCGAGTCGGCCCAAACTGCTGTTCGAGACCGGAAACCCGATTCGCTACTACCTGCCCTTCGCGATGTGGACCTGGGCCGACTCGAACTCAGTGACACCGTCTCCGAATGCCCCTACAAGGGCGACGGGCTGCACTGGCACCTCACCGTCGACGGTGAGCGGGTTGCCGATGCCGCGTGGAGCCTGCCGCACCCGCTGCCCGAAGGATTCGCCGCCGCCGAGCACCTCTGCTTCTACCCGAACAAGGTCGACCTCGAGGTCGACGGCGAACACATCACCGACTGACCAGGCACGCCAGCCACCGCCACCACCGACCGTGCCCACCCGACAGATCAGGAGAAGACCGTTATGACCACAGATCTTAACAACGCGGTATTCACCGCAGCCGAACTCGACTATCTCGGCACTCAGCGTCTCGGCCGGCTCGT
Organism: Geodermatophilaceae bacterium; assembly: GCA_013811805.1. GTDB lineage: Bacteria > Actinomycetota > Actinomycetes > Mycobacteriales > Geodermatophilaceae > JACCQS01. Next base: position 8,856 of record JACCUM010000311.1, read on the forward strand.
GACCCTCGGCCGCGACGGCGCCCCGCAGGTGCGCCCGGTCGGCTTTCGCGTCTCAGCCGGAGTCATCCACATCGGCGGCTACGACCTTGCGGCCACGCAGAAGTTCCGCAACATCGATCGTGATCCCCGGGCCGCCTTTCTCGTCGACGACCTTGCTTCAGTCGAACCCTGGCAGGTGCGCGGCGTCGAGGTCCGCGGCACCGGGCAGGCCATCCCGGCAACCGACGGAGTCGAGGCCGTCATTCGGATCCACCCGTGGCGCATCATCACTTGGGGCCTCGACAATGGCGGCCGCCCCAGCGCTCGTAGAATCGACCCGGCCGCGACCGGTTGATTGCGGCCGCGAGTTTGGTTGTCGGGGACCTAGCCAGTTCGGGGATCAACGGGCAAGCCGGGCCGCGACGGTGTACCAGGCCAAGGGCAGGACGAGGGCGGCGATGACAGCGGCGCCGGTGGCGAGCAGCCCATAACCCCCGATGACCATCAACGGCCCCGCGGCCGCCCCGCCCCCAGCAGCGGCGACGCCCATGCCGACCTCACCCCAGCCCTCGCGGCGGGGCCGCTGCGCCGGCGCCACGCCGGCGGTCAGCAGGGTGCTGCCCGAGAGCAGACCGAGATTCCACCCGAGGCCCAGCGCCACCATGGCCACGGCCAGGCTCGCCAGTGACTCGGCGCCGGCGGCCAGCCAGGACGCGGCGATCAGGAGCCCACCAGCACCGGCCGCGGTGCTTGCGGCGCCGACGCGGTCGGTCAGCCAACCGCTGATTGGAGAGGGCGCGAACATGGCAGTGATGTGCAGGCTGACGACCAGCCCGATCATGGCCAGTCCGCTGCCGATGTGGTGCAGCTGCACCGGTGCCATCGTCATCACCGCGACCATGACCAGGTTGGCCAGGCTGAGCACGCCGAGCCCGGCAAGGCCGCGCCGGCCCAGCTTGGTCGTAGCTATTGCCGGACCGGCCGCCGATGCAGCCGTCGGCCCACCGATCTCAGCCGCGCTGGACGGCATCCGGCGCAATCGCGGCCCCACTGTGAGCGTGGCGGACGCGGCGGTGAAGCCGATGGCTGCCACGAGGTACGGCCCGGCCAGTGCCGGTAGGCCGAGGCTGGCCGCGAGGCCGCTGGCCGGTGCCAGCAGGTTCGGCCCGGCGACCGCCCCGATCGTGGTAGCCACCAACACCGAGGCCATTCTCGCGCCCCGCGACGTTTCGGGGCCGAGGTCGGCGGCGGCGTACCGGCCGAGCATGACGGCGGTGGTACCGGCACCCAACAGCAGGCTGCCGAGCAGAATCAACGGCAGACTGGCGAGCACTGCTCCGGCTGTCACGACGACGCAGCCGGCCACTGCCACAGCTGCGCCGGTGCTCAGCGCCGCGTTGCGACCGCGGTGCAGGGTCAGTCGAGACAAGATCAGCGCCGACAGCGCCGCCCCGGCCAGCAACGCAGCCTGCGGCAGACCCGCCACGGACTCCGAGCCGCCGACCTGCCTGGCCAGCAATGCACCTGCCGTACCGGCCAGCGACTGCCCGAAGCCACCCAGGACACTCGCCGCCCAGAGCGCGTGCAGGGACCTGCGCGAGGAGGTCGCAGCTCGTCCGGTCGGACGTCCGGCGCCAACCGTAGCCCGGTTGCCAGGAACTGATCGCATGCGTCCACGCTAGGAAACCCAGTGGCGGAGATGAAGAGACGATGGGAGGGTTGCAGGCGTTGCGACCTTCCTCTTGCAAGGAGATACCCGGTTGCGGCTTTGCGACCAATGGAACCGGACGAACTGGACTGGCGGCTGCTGGCCGAGCTCCAGGCAGACGCGCGGCTTTCCTACAATGAGCTCGCCCGCCGGGTTCACTTGTCCTCGCCAGCCGTCGCCGAGCGGGTACGGCGAATGGAGCAGGCCGGAATCATCACCGGATACTCCGCCCGGGTGGACCCCGCACGCGCCGGCCAGCCGCTGTTAGCCTTCATCCAGTTGCGCTGCAGCCTGGGCACATGTCTGCTCAAGACCACCCGGGCACAGGACTACCCGGAACTGGCCGAGGTCCACAAACTGTCCGGCGAGCACTGCACACTGCTCAAGGTCCGGGCCAGTTCCCTCGCCCACCTCGAAGGCCTGATCGAACGACTCGGAACCCACGGCGAGATGCGCACCCACATCGTGCTGTCCACGCAATACGACGGACGACCGGTGGAGCAGCCGCTGCCGGATCGCCCGGTCACGGCATCAGCAGGGTGGACGTGACACCCGCTCGCGCGGCGGTTGACCTCTAGCGGATTTGAAGTTGTTTGATCGTAGAGATGACAGACAACGACGTGCTGGACGAGACCTACGATCGGCTGCACCGCACCGGCCCGGAGTTCGAGGGCTGGCTGAGCAATCACGGTCCGATGGCTGCCGACGCCCTGATCCGCCTCGGTCGGGCCGGACAGGTCGAGGGCTGGGTCGATCAGTACGCGAAGCGGCTCGAAGAGGCACCCCGGCCGCGCTGGTCGATCGGTGCGCTCGAGTGGCGTGACCCCCTGGGCGACCCCTCCCGGCTCGGGGATTGGTGTGCGCTGTTCGCCCAACAGGTGCACGCTGAGCCATGGCAGGAGCTGCTCGCCCGCTGGTGGCCCAGGCTGCTGCCTGGCGCGATCGCGTCGGCCACACACGGACTGATCCGTACCGGCCATGCCGTACGGGCGCTGCGCGAGCAGGAGACCACCCAGCGCCTGGATGAACTCGGCCAGGCGCTCGGCTATTGGGCCGCCCGCTGGCAACCGCTCCCAGGGTCGCCGCTCCCCGGGTCGCCGTCACCCGATAGGAGCGCCGACATCGGCGCGGCCCTGGACGCTGTGCCTCGCCTCGCTGCTGACGGTGGTGCACGCACCCGCCTTGCCCAGCTCGGTCAGACACCTGAATGGGCCGCCGCGCTGGGCCGGCTGCGGCCGTTGACCCAGCCCGCAGACGTACCGGCAGCCCTCGACGCGCTGGTCGATGCCGCGGTCACTCGCTACGGGCGCTGGGCGCACGGCAGCCCGGTGATGCTCGTGCACGCCGCCACGGGACCACGGGCCGCCGCCCTGGCGCTGCCCGCCCTACCGACTCAGATGTGGCTGGCCACCTATGACACCGCATGGGCGGTCTCGGCCGCGATCAGCGCCGCGTACCGGCCGAGCGCGCCGGCACCAGCGGCCTCGGACGTGGAACGCGCCGCCACTGTCGCCGAGGACGTGAGTGACCTGGCCGTAGCCACCGGTGACGAACACGCGATCAAGTTCGTCGAGGTCGCCCAGGAATCGCATCGCCGTGGCAACGGGCATGCCTTGGCCGCAGCCGCCCGGGCCGCTGACCTGATTCCCGCGGATGACTGACCGTCGGTCAGGGCCGGTGGTGGCGGCGTGGACGACGTTGTCGGTGCCTCGTGTCAGGATCTGGTAGGTGATCACCTTAGGCGCGGCAGTCGGGATCGGCCTGGTTGCTCTCGGTCTTGTGCTGACTCCTGGGCCGAACATGATGTACCTCGTCTCCCGCACGATCACCCAGGGCCGGGTCGCCGGCCTGGTGTCACTGCTCGGGGTGGCGGTGGGCTTCGCGGTCTACCTGGCGGCGGCTGTCGCCGGGCTCACGGCGGTGTTCCTCGCCGTCCCGGCGGCGTACACCGTCCTGAAGTTTGCGGGGGCGGCGTACCTGCTCTATCTGGCCTGGCAGGCTGTACGACCGGGCGGTCGGGCGGTGTTCGCGCCGCAGGAATTGCCCGTCGATCCGCCGCGGCGGTTGTTCGTGATGGGGATGGTCACCAATCTGCTCAATCCCAAGATCGCCGTGCTGTACGTGTCGGTGCTCCCGCAGTTCGTGGAGCCCGAGCGTGGGTCGGTGGCGTTGCAGAGCCTGTCGCTGGGTGGCATCCAGATCGGCATCGCGCTGCTGGTCAATGCGCTGATCGTGCTCACGGCAGGCGTGCTGGCCGGTCTGCTGGCGCGGCGGCCGATCTGGGTACGCGTACAGCGCTACCTGATGGGCGGTGTCCTGGGTGCCCTGGCCGTACGGCTGGCCTTCGACCGTGGCCAACCGGCTCCCGCCTGACCCGATGAGTGAGCCAGACTTGCCAGCTATGACCACTCCCGCAGAATCCCCGCCGCAATTGCAGCCCTTTCCCGAGGACTGGGAGCGGGCACTCGCCGTCGTCGCGCATCCCGACGACATGGAGTACGGGACATCCTCGGCGGTCGCTCGATGGACCGCGCAGGGCAAGAGCGTCGCGTACTGCCTGGTCACCAGCGGCGAGGCCGGCATCGACGGCCTCGACCCGGAACAGGCCGGGCCGGTGCGCAAGGAGGAACAGCGGGCCGCCTGCGCCGCGGTCGGGGTGAGCGAGCTGGAGTTCCTCGGCTTCCCGGACGGCGTGCTGGAGTACGGCCTGCCGCTGCGCAAGGCGATCGCC
>JACCUM010000317.1 GCA_013811805.1 Geodermatophilaceae bacterium
GCAGTGCCGTGGCACCGCGCTGCCTGGCCATCTGCACCGCCGCCGCGGACACGTCGATGCCCAGTGCGCTGATCCCGGCTTCGGTCAACGCCGCGCTGAGCCGCCCCGGGCCGCAACCGACATCCAGTGTGTTGCGGGTGCAGTGGGCCAGCAGAATGTCGTCATCCCGGCTGGCTGGCTCCAGCCAGCGAGTGACCCCCAGTCGGAGGTCGCGGCCGGTGTCATCGACGGCTCGGCAGCGGCGGCTGGTCAGGGCCTGCGCATAGACCAGCCCTGGATCCAGACCGGTGTCCTTGATCGTGTCCGCGTGGTTCATCCCACTCCTTGACATCTGAGTTCGGCCGACACGTGCAGACCGGGATTCTCGGTGGAGATCACTTTGGCGTCGTCGAGAGTGTCGAGATCGCGCAGGGCGGCGACCAGTGCGACTCGTGCCCCGGCGCCCCGAAGTGCGGTGAGGGTGAGCTCTCCGGTGTCCGAACGGGACATCGGCACCTCGGCCAGCCCTGCGACGTGTGCGGGATCAGAGCTACCGCACACCCACCAGCCGCCGTCCTCGGCCGGGCCCACGACGGCGTCGACATCGGGCTGACAGAGCAGGCGTGCGCTGTCCTGGAGCAGGGCCGCTGGCACATGTGGGGTGTCCATGCCGATCTGCAGGATGCGACCGGCCCGTCCGTTCGCCGTACGAGTGTGGGCATCGGCGTGGGCCTGGGCCAGCCGATGCCCCAGGTCGCCTGATGACTGCCCGATCACCGTCCAGTGCGCGACCTCATAGCGAAGGTCTGCGGTGTCCACGACTCCGGTGTCGGACAGGTCGCCTGCGAGGGCAAGAATGCGGTGATCGAAGACCGTCCCGCAGACGAGGAGGGTGTCGAGCAGAGCAGCCGCGGCCACCCGCGCAGCCCCGACCGCACCCAGATCGGCGGCTAGCCGGGTCTTGACCGCACCGGCACGAGGAGCCTTGGCGACGACCAGAACGGTGACGTCCGGACACCCGTTCACGGCATCGCCGCAGCGAAGTCGCGCAGCGCCCGAGCGGTGCCGGCGATGGAGCCGGTGACCTTGGAACGCCCGGCCGTACGCGGTGCATAGTCCACGTCGACCTCGCGAACCCGCCATCCGGCCCGTGCGGCACGTACCAGCAGTTCGATCGGGTAGCCGAAACGTCGGTCTTCGACTCCTAGTTCCAACAGCGCCATCCGGCGGGTCACTCGGACGGACCCCAGATCGTGAATCGGAATCCCGGTTCGGCTGCGCAGCCGCGCCGCGAGGACCGCATTGCCGGCCCGCGCGTGCCATGGCCAGGCACCTTTTCCGGTGGCGCGGCGGCGACCCACGACCAGATCGACGCGTCCACCATCGGGCCCATCAGCCGATGCGGTACCAGCCGCCGTCCCCTCGAGCAGGGCAACCATGGCCGGTAACCGACTCGGGTCGATCGAACCGTCGGAGTCGAGGAAACAGATGATTTCGGTGTCGGCTGCAAGCAGTCCCGCGTGTACGGCGGCCCCGTACCCGGGGACGGCTTCCGTGACGACCTGAGCACCATGGCGTAACGCCACCGCCGCGGTGTCGTCGGTGGACGCATTGTCGACCACGATCACCTGGTAGCCGGCCGGCATCCGCTGTAGTACGCCAGGAAGTGCACCAGCTTCGTCGCGGGCCGGCAGTACGACGGTGACCGAGGGTGGCTCCAGCTCATTCCGACCGTCATCGACCACAAAAAGACTTTAGGGCGTTCGGCTGCGCACACTGAGTTCTGCGGCCCTTACCAATCGGTGACGTCCGGCTCGGCTGACCTGGGCTGTGACCTTTTGCTGAACGGCCCACGCAGGACCGACCGTTGTCCGCCCGGTCCCTAGGCTCTTACCCATGACCGCCGCTGCGACCCGCCAGCCACAGCTGGCCAGGTTGTCACGGCGCGCCGAATGGGTCGCGGTGGGGATCGGCGCTTCGCTGGTGCTGGCAGCGTTGGTGACCGAGCCGCTGTGGGGCGATGTGCACTCGCGCTTTCCGCCGTTGAGCGCCTCGCTCGACCCGGCGTTCGGACCGGGCTTGCTGCTCGCCGCAGCGGTCGCCGGTCTGACCATCGGCTACGGGCTGCGCCTGGCTCTGGTCCTGTCGTGGCACCGGCTGCTCTGGGTCACCTGGGCGGCCGGTCTGCTCTGGGGGCTGGGACTGGCGCTGGTACGGGGCTGGCCCGGTGGCCTCGACGAGCCGCTCAGTAATCCGGCAGAGTACCTTGCCGATGTCGACCGGGCCGCGAACATGGGCCCGTTGCTGTCCAACTTCGCCGACAATATCGTCTACTCCGCACCGGAACACTGGACCACGCAGGTGGCCGGCCATCCGCCGTTGTCGTTCCTGTTCTACGTCGGGCTGGACCGGATCGGTCTGGATGGGCCGGCTTGGGCTGGAGTCCTCACCACGCTGATCGGGTCGACCGGGATCGTCGCTGTCCTGGTGACGCTGCGTGCGTTGCGCGATACCGGCACCGCCCGCCGGGCCGCCCCCTTCCTGGTCCTCACCCCAGCAGTGATCTGGCTGGTGGTCTCGGCCGACGGCATCTTCATGGCGCTCAGCGCCTGGTCCATCGCCCTCGGTGCGCTGGC
>JACCUM010000320.1 GCA_013811805.1 Geodermatophilaceae bacterium
GCGCGTCGAACTGCTCGAGCATCAGGCTGACGAGGGGAGCGGGACGGCCCACTGGAAGGCCCACTACACGTTCACCGAGACCGGACGGCCGGTCGTCAACGACATCCAGGCGAAGTTCCGATTCAAGAACGGCCTGATCGTCGAGCACCGCGACACATTCGACTTCTACCGTTGGGCGCGTCAGGCCCTCGGGCCGACCGGACTCCTGCTCGGTTGGACGCCGATCGTACGCTCAGCGGTCAGGCGCAAGGCTGCGGGCATGCTCGACAAGTTCACCCGAGAATCGGGCAAGAACAACGGGTGACGAGCGCACGCCGACGGTGAGGGTCGCGACTTATCTAGGTGCCGATGTCGGGTCGACCTCGACCAAAGTGAGTGCCTTCGACGCCGATGGATCGACGTTGGCCTCAGGTTCGGTGGAGTACGAGACCTCCCGTCCGGAACCCGGCTTCGCAGAACAGGACGCCCGACAGTGGTGGGCGGCGCTGCAAGCAGCAGTCGAAGCGGTATCCGACCAGGTGTCGCTTGCCTCCGTCGGCGCGATGGGCGTGGTCAGCCAGGTCGACACCCACACTCTGCTCGACGAGCACCTGGACCCACTCATGCCGGCTCTGCTCTGGCAGGACGTGCGCGCGGCGCCGCAGGCCCACGCCCTGAACCAGCGACTCGGGACCGCGGGGCTGGTCGAGACATGGGGTGGACCGGATCCCGTTGACGCGTCCAGCCCGGTGCCCAGAGCGATCTGGTTGGCCGAGCACCGCGCGCAGCTGTGGACTCGAGGCAGGTGGCTGGTGCTGCCGAAGGACTATGTCAACGCGCAGCTGACCGGAGTGGTCGCCAGCGATCCGCTGTCCTCGTTCAAGGTCGTCGGCACCGACGGCGACTACCTGCCGGCCGCGATCGCACTGGCCCCCGGTCTGGGTGAGCGGCTGGCTCCGCTACGCCGCCCCGAGGACGTGGTCGGTGAACTCAAGCAGGGGCTCGCCTCGGTGCCGGCCGGAATTCCGGTGGCAACCGCCACGATGGACGCCTTCGGCAACCTGATCGGCTCCGGACTGGACTCGCCCGGAGACGCGATGGTCATCCTCGGCACGTCCGCGATCGTCGGAATGGTCGGAATCGGCGGAACAACCGGCCCCGGTGTCGTCGACTTCTCGCCCTACCGTGGCCGGCAGGTGCACGCCGGGCCGACGCAATCCGGTGGGGATGCGGTGCGCTGGTGGTGCCAGCTGACCGGACGCGACCCGGCCGAGGTATTCGCCGCGGCGAAGACCGCGGAGCCGGGCAGCGGTGGAGTCGTGTTCGCGCCGCATCTGCTCGGCGAACGGGCGCCGTTGTGGGACAGCGCTGTACGCGGTTGGTTCATCGGACTTGATGCCGCCACCGGCTTCCCGGAGGCATGCCGTGCCGTCCTCGAAGGTGTCGCGTTCTCGGTACGTGAACTGCTCGACGCGGTCGAGGTCGCCGGCGGGACGCCCGCCCGGAGAATCGTGCTTTCCGGAGGCGGCTCCCGCAACGACGCCTGGTGCCAGATCCTCGCCGACATCCTCGGCCGACCGGTGCAACGCTCCCGAAATGTCGACACTGCCGTCCTCGGCGCCGCGACTCTGGCTGCCAGCTGCCTGACCGACGCTGACCCGTGGATCGCCGGTGTCGGGCTCGCCGGGACGGATGCGAGCTTCGACCCCGAGCCCAGCAACGAGCGCACCTACTCCGTGTTGTACGACGCGTACCGCAGCTCCTACGACGGCTTGCGCACCACGCATCAGAGGCTTCAGGAAATGGACTTCGGTGGCTCAGTTTGACCGTGCAGTCCGGTCGGAACTGACCCAACGGAGCAGTACCGTTCACGAACCGGGATCGCTCTGCTCAGGAGGGGAAGCGTGATGTCGGAAACGACACTTCAAGCTGCGGAGTGGGTGCCGGTCGCCGCAGCCCAGGAGATCAGCTCGATCCCGGTGCCGGTCACCGTTGGCGGACATGACTGGGTGCTGGTCCGGCTGCAGGTCGACGGCCCGCCGATGGTGTTCTCGGCACACTGTCCACACCGGCTGGTACCACTGGCCATGGCCACCGTCGTCGACGGGACCCTGCAGTGCGCCTATCACGGCTGGCGGTTCGGGCCGGACGGCCGGTGTGCGGCGGTGCCCTCCCTCGGCGCGGTTGCCAACGTGCCACCCCGCGCGCATCTGCCAGAGCCGCCGCGGGTCCGCGAGCGCGACGGCCAGGTCTGGCTGCAGTTACGGCCCGACCGGCCCGTCGAGGCGACGCCGCGCGAGCTCACCAACCTCGATCCGGCGCTGCGGTGGGCCTGGCATCCCGTTGCTCTGAGCAGCGGAGTCGGCGGCGACCCTCAGGCGATCCGGCTGCTCGGACAGAACTGGCAGGTCTGGCGCGAGGACGACGGCACGCTCGCCGCAAGCCCTGCGCCATACGACGTCACCGAACGCTGGGGGCTGGTCTGGCTGGCACCGGATCAGCCGCTGGACGATCTGTTCGACGATCCTGACGTCGAGGACAGCGACTACGTCGGAGCCTGGCTCCCGCCCGCTCGCACCAACGTGAGCGCCGGACTGGTGGCCGACAACTTCCTCGACGTGGCGCACTTCCCGTTCGTCCACGCCGCGACGTTCGGCCCGGACACGACGGTCGTCGAGCCGTACGAGGTGCAGCC
>JACCUM010000354.1 GCA_013811805.1 Geodermatophilaceae bacterium
CCGGCCTAGGCAGACCACCTCCTTCACTCGCCGGCTCGAGCAAGCAGACGTCGAGGTGCCGCTCATCATTGACCCCGAGCGGGCCTAGTCTGCGTCCGTGCGATCACTGAAGACTGATGCTGGTCGCGCCCGCGACGTCGCCGGTCGAACCGACCCCCGCGATCATGCGGGTATGCCGCACCGGCTTTGGTCACATTCGGTGTTGCGGGTGGGGCTCCGCGAGATGACCGTCGCCACCTGCCTCCTCCTCCTGGTGGCCTTCGCTGCCTATGGACCTCACGTGGCGAGTGGCGGCTTCTACTCCGACGACTGGTCTTCCCTAGACGCATATCGCCACCTGCCGGATTCGGGATACTGGACCCTGGTCGAGTTCTACGCCGGGATATTCGGGGGCAAGCCCCTGCTCCCTCCGATCCTCGCTGTACCGCCCGTTCTATTCGGCGACTCCGTCGTGGCATGGCTCTTCATGGCGGTCGGTCTGGGGGCGGCGACTTCGACGTGTTTCTACCTTGTTCTACGAACACTCGCTCTCGAGCGGATTCATGCAGCTGCCATCGCTGCACTCACGCTGCTGGTGCCGTGGTCGAGCAGCGGCCGACTCTGGGCTACGGCGAGCGTGAACAACTTCGCGATCTGCTTCTTCCTCGTTGGACTGTTCGTGGCATTGCGTGCTTTACGGCGACCTGGCAACGGTGGCCGCGGCATGCACGCAGTAGCCGTGCTCCTGTACGTGATCAGCGTGCTGACCTACGAGCTGGCGGGGACAGCGGCGCTCGTTGCTGGAGCGCTATACCTGACTCGGGCTCCTCGGCGTGAGGCGATGGGCCGCTGGGCGTTAGACGTCATAGCAGTCAGCGCCGCTCTCGTGTGGTCGGCAGCGGCGACGGAGAAGTACATCGCTCCCTTGTGGATTCAGATCGGCGCGGCGCCCGGATTCGCAGCCGACGGCATGCGACTGCTCGGACAGGCCACGCTGCCCTTCGGCGTCTCTCGCGTCGCGGGTCTGTTGGCCTTTGTCGCGGTCATCGTCGTCGCCCTCCTAATGCGTCAGCGCGGAAACGAAGAGCTGCGAGGCCAGCTTGCGTTCTGGCTGAGACTGACCGCATACGGGATTGTCGGTGTAGCGGCCTCGTACGCCGTCCTGATTCCCTCGGTGTATTGGACGCCGTTGAGTGCCGGTCTGGAGAATCGGATCAACATGATGGCGGCCCTGCCCTTCATGCTGCTGGTGTACTCGACGTGGATGGTGGCTGGGACATTGCTGGTTCGAGGAGGCAGACCCGTCCTCGTGGCGACGACGGCCTTCGCGGTACTCGCGTCGGGCAACGCGATTCAGCTCCTCGACCAGCAGCGAGCCTGGCAGCGCTCGGCCGAACTGCAGAGCGAGGTTCTCGCCGTATTGCGCGAGATCGATCGGCCAGCAGCAGGGTCGACTGTGTACGTCTTCTGAATGACTGCCACGGTGGCACCCCGACTTCCGGTGTTCGCCGACACGTGGGACCTCAACTCGGCGGTCCGGCTCACCTTTCAGGACGAGTCCCTTCGCGGCTACCCGGTCTTCGACGGCGCTCACTTGATCTGCCAAGCAGCCTCCCTCGAGCCGGCAAGCCTGCCTGGCCTGCATAGCGACATGGCCGTCCCGCAGGTGGGACTGTCGCCACGATCCGACGGCCCCTACTACGGCCCGGACGACGAGTCGCCATACGGATCGATCGTCTTCGTCGATGTGGCGACGGGTCGAGCTGAGGTGGTGCAGGATCGGCCGGGCTGCGTCGTGGCGCTGCGTACGTTCGTACCGGGACAGTTCGACCGCGCACATTCCTAACGCCGAGCTGCGACGGTCTCCTCCGCGGCAATTATGACGTCGAGCCGTGCTCCGCTCGGATTCTGGTGTCGCCGGGTCAGCTGAGGCTGACGGCAGCGGCTAGGAGCCCGGGCCGCGCGGCGAGGCCGCAAACTCCGGGTTCGAGCAGGTGGCGCCGATCTCGGGCGTCGTCTCTGGATTGAGTCGGTAGATCCGTACGAAGGCCTCCAGCCGAGGATCGTCGGCGAAGTCGACCTTGAGCTGACGGCCCCACGATTGCACGGAGACCGCCGCATCCAGGTCTTCGTACGGACTGAGCATCGTGTGGTCGACTCCGGCCACCAGCGCCTCCAGGACCTCGATGTCCTGCGCGCCGAGATCCGGTGCCTAGGTCACCCAGACCGCGCCGTGCTCGAGTGAGTGCACGGCATTCTCCGACCGGATCGGCTCGGGGTAGATCGTCCCCGTGCAGTCCGCCCAGGCCAGGTCGTGGTCGCCGCCGTACGGAGGGGATTCGGGGTAGTCGACGTCCGCGCCGCTGTGCAGGGGGGCAGACGCGTCGCACGGGCCGCATGGTACGTACAGCGGGGCCACGTCAGCGATTGACTAGTGGTCACGTCGCCGAACGGCAGCGCTGCCGAGCAGCGCCAAGAGTCGGGAGACAGCGCCGCTGGCAGACTTGCAGTGGTGGAGACAGCCATCGGTCTGGTCGCTTTTCTAGCAGCGGTGGCCGGGATCGGTGGGGTGGCCCGTCGGTACGGCGTTCCGGCGCCGTTGTTGCTGGTCGTCCTGGGCATCGCAGCGTCCTACCTGCCCGTCATCGGCCCGGTACGGATCACACCGGAGCTCATCCTGATCGGGCTGTTACCTCCGCTGCTCTACGCCGCGGCCGTCAAGACCTCACTTATCGACTTCCGGGCCAACCTGCGTCCGATCGCGCTGCTGTCGGTCGGTCTGGTGGTGTTCAACACCGTGGGCATCGGCTTGCTGGCCTGGGCGCTGCTGCCCATCCCGTTGGCCGCTGCGTTTGCCC
>JACCUM010000010.1 GCA_013811805.1 Geodermatophilaceae bacterium
GGGGTGTTGGCAGTCTTCGGCTGAACCGGCCGAACGAACATCCCATGACCCACACCCCGTCGAGCACTGACCCGACCAACGACACTTCGAGCCAGCCCCAGGAAGAGGACGAGCGCGTGTTAGCCGACATCGAACCGACCCAGGACATTGCGGGCGATGCCGCACCTGCGGAGTCGGCCGCCAACGGCGAGACCGCCAACGGCGAGGCAGGCAGCGAGGACGGTCCCGCCGAGGAGCAAGATCCGATCGCTGCGCTCAAAGAGACCCTGCGCCTGTCACCCGGTGACTGGTACGTCGTGCACTCCTATGCCGGTTACGAGAACAAAGTGAAGACCAACCTCGAGACGCGGATCACCTCCCTGGACATGGAGGAGTTCATCTATCAGATCGAGGTTCCGACCGAAGAGGTCACCGAGATCAAGAACGGCAAACGCCAGCAGGTCCAGCGCAAGGTCTTCCCCGGTTACCTCCTGGTCCGGATGGAACTCAACGACGAGTCATGGGGCGCGGTCCGCAACACCCCGGGGGTGACCGGTTTCGTCGGCGCCACGTCGCGCCCGTCGCCGCTGTCCCTCGACGAGGTCATCAAGATCCTGGTGCCGCAGACCAGCACGCCCAAGGCAGCCGAGGCCAAGGCCCAAGCCACCGTCGTAGACTTTGAGGTGGGCGAGTCGGTAACCGTCATGGACGGCCCGTTCGCGACCCTCCCGGCGACCATCAACGAGATCAACCCCGAGCAGCAGAAGCTCAAGGTCCTAGTCTCGATCTTCGGCCGCGAGACCCCGGTCGAGCTGTCCTTCACTCAGGTGACGAAGATCTGAGTCGCTGAGCAGACCCCTTCGTCACACCCGCCACACACCACCGGAAGAAGAAGAGAAAGCACATGCCTGGAAAGAAGAAGCTCGCAGCAGTCATCAAGCTGCAGATCAACGCCGGTGCGGCGACTCCCGCACCGCCTGTCGGCCCCGCGCTCGGCCAGCACGGGGTGAACATCATGGAGTTCTGCAAGGCCTATAACGCGGCCACCGAGGCCCAGCGCGGCAACGTCGTACCGGTCGAGATCTCGGTGTACGAGGACCGCTCGTTCACCTTCGTCACCAAGACCCCACCGGCTGCCAAGCTGCTACTCAAAGCCGCGGGCGTGGAGAAGGGCAGCGGCGAGCCGCACAAGACCAAGGTCGCCTCGGTGACTCGGGAGCAGGTACGCGACATCGCCGCGACGAAGCTCGACGACCTGTCGGCTGTCGACCTCGATGCGGCCGAAAAGATCATCGCCGGGACCGCCAGGTCGATGGGGATCACGGTCAAGCACTGACCAGAACGCACGCCGCCATCACCAGCGTTCCGATGTGGGAGGGACCGCGCAGTCCCGCCTTACCACGACCTCTCGAACCACGGAACCTCACAGCAGGAGGAGCACCATGAAGCGCAGCAAGAGCTACCGCCAGGTCGCCGAACTGGTCGACAAGGATCGTCTCTACAGCCCGGTCGAGGCATCACGGCTCGCCAAGCAGACGTCGACCACGTCCTGGGATGCCACTGTCGAGGTGGCCATGCGCCTTGGCGTGGACCCCCGCAAGGCCGACCAGATGGTCCGCGGCACGATCAGCCTGCCGCACGGGACCGGCAAGACCGTGCGCGTGATCGTGTTCGCCACCGGGCCCAAGGCCGCCGAGGCAGAGGCTGCCGGTGCCGATGTGGTCGGATCCGACGACCTGATCGAGCGGATCCAGGGCGGCTTCCTGGACTTCGACGCCGCGATCGCGACGCCGGATCAGATGGCCAAGGTCGGCCGGATCGCCCGGATTCTCGGGCCGCGTGGCCTGATGCCGAACCCGAAGACCGGCACCGTCACCACCGACGTGGCCAAGGCCGTAACCGACATCCAGGGCGGCAAGATCAACTTTCGGGTGGACAAGCAGTCGAACCTGCACATGATCATCGGCAAGACGTCCTTCGACGAGAAGCAGCTGGTGGAGAACTACGCTGCCGCTCTGGACGAGGTGCTCCGGGCCAAGCCGCCGTCGGCCAAGGGCCGCTACCTGCAGAAGGTCACGGTCAGCACGACGATGGGGCCCGGTATCTCCGTCGACCCCAACCGCACCCGTAACATCACCCTCGACGACGCCTCGGCCTAGTTGCACCGAGATCAGCACGTTATGCGCATAACGTCCCCGTTTCGCACCGAGATCAGCACGTTATGCGCATAACGTCCCCGGTATTTCGGGCGAACGGCAGCGCAGTACGTGGCGATGCCGGCGTTCACTGGTTGGCCGGAATCTCGCGGCTGCTCGGCGAGATTGAAGGTTCGTGGGATGTCCGGATCGGCCCGCCGTACGAGCTGAGCTACAGCTACGTCGCGCCGGCCACGGACTCGGCTGGTAGGCCCAGTGTCGTCAAACTGACCGTGCCTGGGGCCGCCCAGCTGGATCGGGAGGCGGCGGCGCTGGACGGCTTTGCCGGCCACGGTGCGATTCGGCTGCTCGACCGCGACGACAGTCGTGGCGCGCTGCTTCTGGAACGGGCCGAGCCGGGCGGGAGCTCGCCGAGCTCGGACCGGACCGAGACGGCGAGGCCACCGCCATCCTGTGCTCGGTCTTGCAGCGGTTGGCGGCCCAGCCCCCGGCTCATCACATGTTGTCCGGCGTTGCCGACTACGGCGCTGACTTTCGTCCATTACATCGAGCGACATCCACGCACGGGACCCCTGCCGCGCCGCCTGGTGGTTCGGGCCGCTGAACTGCTCGAGCAGTTGTCGGCCGCCGCCCCGCGTACCGTGCTGCTGCACGGCGACCTGCACCATCACAACATCCTGCAGTCGCAGCGCGAGCCGTGGCTGGCCATCGACCCGCACGGTCTGATCGGAGATCCTGGCTTCGAGATCGGCGCCATGCTCTATAACCCGATGACCTTCGATGCCGAGCAACTCGTGCGGCTGTTGCCCTCGCGGCTGGAACAGCTCTGTGACCTCACCGGGCTGGAGACCGAGCGGGTAGTGGCCTGGGGCTTCGTGATGGCGGTGCTCTCGGAAGTCTGGACCGCCGAAGATCACGACGAGATCGACGGCCGCCCGCTCGCGGTTGCCGAGGCCATGCGGCGCCTGCACCGAGGGCTCGACGGCGAGTTGTGATCGACCGCGCGTCGAGCCCGGCCCCCGCTGGTGACCTGCCGCTCGTAGTCTCTCTCGGCATGGAGTGGCAGAAGTGAAGTTCTTGGTGCTCTGGAGACTGGACCTGGCGTTGCTGTCGCGAGAGATGGTGGGAGCCGTCGGCGACATGCCGACCTACGGTGCGCGCCTGGAACGAGAGGGAAAGCTGATCGCCCGGTACCACGTCGTGGGTCAACACGGCGGCGCATGGATATACCAAGTGGACTCGCACGAGGAGTTCGAGCGGCTGCTCGGCCGGGCACCGGTTTTCAACTTTGCCCGGTACACAATCCACCCGCTCGCTGACATGGACTCCGCGCTCGCGGATCCTCCACCGATGGACTGACCCGATGTCCGCACCGGATCGCTCGCTCGTCCTGGCCCTGCGCTTGCGTGACCGTCGACGCTCGCTCGGCCTGACCCAGCAACAGGTCGTACGGCGGCTGTCCAACCTTGGGATCACGACCTCGAACAAGGCCCTGTCCAGCCTCGAGCACGGTGCCGGCATCGATGTCGCGAAGCTGCCGGAGTTCGCGGTAGCGCTGGACTGCACGGTGACCTATCTGCTGGGACTCACCGAAGACCCGTCGAGCTGGCAGCCGGATGCTCCGTTCGGCCGTCGTAGTTCAGCCCCGGACCGTCGGACCTCTCATCTGCATCAAGACCTCGATGCGCTCGAGGCGCAGATCCCGACGACCGAGCGGTTCGTTCCCGCCGTGCGGGGCCCCGACGCCCGACCGGTGCCGGTCAAGAGCTGGATCCTCGGCCCGTACCCGGCCGACGGCGTTCCGGGCGATCCTCGCGTGGACCCAACGACGCACTGAGCCGTCGACGGGTGAGACCTAACCGGCCCGGTCATTGACGATCGTCAGATGGTGTGTCGTGTACCGGCCGAGCGCGTCCCGTTGTCCTTCGGTCAGCCGGTCGCAGATCCAATCCCAATGCACGCCCACCCAGTCACCGACGGCCAGGCCGTCCGCCAGACCCAGCCCGTCCACCACGCCGTTGGTTACCGCACCGTTGGTTGCCTCGCGCACGGCCGGGCCGAGGGCCAGCCGTCCGTCTTCATGGATCAGCGGCTGTGACTCGACGGTGACCCGGCCGTCGGCGATCTCGACGACCCGGGCCTCGCGTATGCGGCACTTGTCCAGGACGTTGAGTGCGTGGGCGTGCATGCGCTCGTTCCCCAGCAGGCCGACCCATGGGTAGATGCAGAAGACGTGAAAGCTGTGGTGGGCAAGTCCGTTGGTCACGAAACCGAGAGCCAGCTTGCTGAACTGCCCCACGCTGCGTCGGAACAGTTCCTCCATGGAGGTACCGAGCACGGTCGGGCTGACCTGATCGAGTAGGTCGTTCCCAACCCAGTACGCCTCGACGACACGCGCATCGAGGGGGTCGGGGATGCCGGCGGCGGCCGCGATCAGCACGAGATACGGCCAGGCTCCGGTGAACGCCTGCGCCACGGGGCGGAACTCCGCCTCCGCAGCGTCTGCTCCACCGTACTGGAGCAGGGAACCGGTGTCGCTTGGCCCGCAGTAGCCGCGTTCGTTGGGCGGAAAGGCGTACCGGACGAACATCCCTGCGCCACTAGGCATCCAGCCACCTCCGACAGCATCATTCCATGGGCTTCCCAAATCGGGGACTCAGGTCTTTACTGAATCCCGGATCTAAGGACAACTGGCGCAACCGGATCGGCGGGTGAAGCGGGTGGGTGCCGACGTCGACATCGCTGGAGCCGACTCGCTCGAGAACCGCGAGCGCCACCGCGTCACGGTCACCGGCGTCGTGCAGGGGGTCGGCTTCCGGCCGTTCGTGTACGCGCTCGGGCGCGAACTCGCGCTCAGCGGCTCGGTGGGCAACACCTCCGCCGGGGTCGTTGCCGAAGTGGAAGGCGCACCCGCGGCCATCGCTGCCTTCCTCCGTCGGGTGGGCACCGACGCGCCGCCACTGGCGGTAGTCGAGTCGGTTGCGTCCGTCCCGATCCCGGTCCGGGGCGGCACAGAGTTCGTCATCGAGGACTCGGCCGCAGGCCGTGGCCGAACGATGGTGTCCCCGGACGTCGCCACCTGCGCAGAGTGCCGGATCGACCTGAACGACCCGGCGAGTCGTCGGCATCGGAACCCATTTGTCACCTGTACGGACTGTGGCCCCCGCTTCACGATCATCACCGGTCTGCCCTACGACCGGCCCAACACCACGATGGCCGGCTTTCCGATGTGCGACGCCTGTGCCGTCGAGTACGCGGATCCGGCCGACCGACGGTTCCATGCCCAGCCGATCTGCTGTCCGGACTGCGGTCCCCGGCTGCGGCTGCTCAGACCTGGAGTCGAGCCCACCTGGGACGACGCGGCGCTGGCCGAGGCACGACACCTGCTGCTCGGCGGTGCCGTCGTGGCTGTGAAGGGCATCGGCGGCTATCACCTGGCCTGCGATGCGACGGACGAGACCGCCGTACAGACGCTGCGCAAACGCAAGGGTCGCGGGGACAAACCGTTCGCCGTCATGCTCGATTCGCGCGCCGCCGCAGAGGCGGTGGCGCACGTCGATGCCGACAGCGCTGCGCTCCTGACCGGTCCGCGCCGCCCGATCGTCCTCCTGCCGCGGCGTACGGATCCGCCGTACCCGGATGCCCTGTGCATCGCCGAGGCGGTCGCGCCGGGAACCCCAGACCTGGGCCTGTTCCTTCCGTACACCCCGCTGCACCACTTGCTGTTCGGCACGCCAGAGGACCCGCCCGGGCCGAGGGCGCTGGTGATGACCAGCGGCAACCTGGCCGGCGAGCCGATCGTGACCGATGACGAGCAGGCCCTGGCCCGACTGGGCAGCCTGGCCGACGCCTGGCTCGTCCACGACCGCCCGATCCAGGTGCCCTGCGACGACTCAGTGGTCCGGGTGCTCGACGGTGCGGAACTGCCGGTACGGCGTTCGCGTGGGTACGCCCCGCTGCCGATCGCACTCGGCTTCGACTCACCGGCCGCGCTCGCGACCGGCGGAGACCTGAAGAACACGTTCTGCCTTGCCGAGGGGCGCTACGCGTGGCTGTCGGCGCATGTCGGCGATATGGACGACCTGGCCACCCTCGAAGCCTTCGAGACCGCCGAGCGGCACCTGGAGATGATCACCGGAGTCCGCCCCGTGGCGATCGCCACCGATTGCCACCCGGCCTACCGATCGCGGCAGTGGGCGCACCGGCATGCCGGCGGACGTCAGGTCGTCGAGGTCCAGCACCACCACGCGCACATCGCCTCGGCGATGGCCGAGCACGGCCACGACGGTGCGACGCCGGTGATCGGCGTGGCCTTCGACGGGACCGGGTACGGCGAGGACGGTGCGGTCTGGGGCGGGGAGTTCCTGGTTGCCGACTACCGCCAGTTCCAGCGGGTCGCGCACCTGCGCAACGTCTGGCTGCCGGGCGGTGACGCGGGCGTACGCAACCCGTGCCGGATGGCGCTCTCGCACCTGATCGCCGCCGGGGTTGCCTGGAACCCGTTGCTGCCCAGCGTCGCGGCGTGCTCGGTCGAAGAGTTGGCCATCCTGGCGCGACAACTGGAATCCGGGTTCGGTTGCGCGCCGACCTCGAGCATGGGGCGGCTCTTCGACGCGATCGCCTCGATCGCCGGCGTCTGCCAACGAGTCGACTACGAAGCGCAGGCGGCCATCGAACTCGAGGGCGCCGCCCGAGGCCGCACGTGTGCGGATGGGACCGCGTACGCGTTCGGATTCCGGCCCACCCCGGACGGCGTTGATCCAGACACCGCCCCCGTCGAACTCGATGCCGGTCCGGTCATCGCGGCGGCCGCTCGGGACAACCTGGCCGGGGTCGACGGCACCGTCATCGGGGCGCGCTTCCATCGTGGCGTCATCGACCTCGTCGCCGCCGTCTGTCGACAGGTCCGGGAGGCGACCGGGATCGAGACGGTTGCCCTGTCCGGCGGGGTGTTCGACAACACGATCCTGTCCTCGGGCTGCGCAAGCGCACTGAACCGGGACGGCTTCACCGTGCTGCGCCACCATCGCGTGCCTCCCACCGACGCCGGGATCGCTCTCGGCCAACTGGCCGTACTGGCACATGTCGCTCGTCCCGGGTCCGGGTCGGACCGCTACCCAAGCCGGCTGATCGGCGCCGCCGTCACATCGTTTGGAGAGGAGACACCATGTGCCTAGCCGTACCAGGCAGGGTGCTGGAGATCGAGGACCGCGACGACACCCGGATGGCTCGGGTCGACTTCGGCGGCGTGGTCAAGGACGTGTGCCTGGAATACACCCCGGACATGGCGGTCGGCGATTACGCGGTCGTGCATGTCGGGTTCGCGCTGCAGCGGCTGGACGAGCAATCCGCCCTCGACACGTTGCGGGAGTTCGAACGGATGGGCGAACTCGAGGCCGAATTCGGTGACCACTGGGGCCGAGCCGCCACCGAGGCCGGACTGCCACGGCCGGAGGGGACCGACTCGACGCCCGAACTTATGCCGCAAGCCGTGACCGAGCCGCCGACCACCGTGCAAACGGAGAGGAAAGTGTCATGAAGTACCTCGAGGAGTTCAGCGATCCGGAGCTGGCCAGGCGCCTGCTCGACGACATCCATGCCACCGTCACTCGGCCGTGGGCGATCATGGAAGTCTGTGGTGGCAGACCCATTCGATCATCCGACATGGCCTCGACCAACTGCTACCGGACGAGATCGAGCTGATCCACGGACCCGGCTGCCCGGTGTGTGTGACGCCGCTGGAGATCATCGACAAGGCGCTCGAGATCGCCTCCCGGCCGGACGTGATCTTCTGCTCCTTCGGCGACATGC
>JACCUM010000378.1 GCA_013811805.1 Geodermatophilaceae bacterium
GGTCCCTTCGTCGACGACCACCTGATCAAGAAGGTGGACGTACAGAACACCAAGGGCACCAAGAACGTGATCAAGACCTGGTCCCGCCGGTCGACGATCATCCCGGACATGCTCGGCCACACGATCGCCGTACACGACGGGCGCAAGCACGTCCCGGTCTTCGTGACCGAGGCGATGGTCGGCCACAAGCTCGGCGAGTTCGCGCCCACCCGGACCTTCCGCGGGCACATCCGCGACGACCGCCGCGCACGGCGAGCCTGAGGCGGCGACCATGACGACACCTGGCACCGAGAGTGTCAGCACCCGGGCCACCGCACGGTTCGTACGCGTGACGCCGATGAAAGCCCGCCGCGTGGTGGACCTCATCCGTTACAAGCCGGCCGGTGAGGCTCTTGCGCTGCTGCAGTTCGCTCCGCAAGCAGCCAGCGAGCCGGTCGCCAAGGTGCTGGCCAGCGCCATGGCCAACGCCGAGCACAACCTCAAGGTCGAGCAGGACTCGCTGGTCATCAGTGGTGCCTACGTCGACGGAGGCCCGACGTTGAAGCGGTTCCGTCCACGAGCCCGAGGTCGGGCCTTCCGGATCAACAAGCGGACCAGTCACATCACCATCGAAGTCAGTTCCGTCGCCACCGAAGAGGTCTCTCGTCGTGGCCGCCGCAACTCGGGGACCAGCAAGTCCGCCACCAGCACCGGTAGTTCGAAGGGGAGGACCCGCTAGTGGGTCAGAAGGTCAATCCACACGGGTTCCGGCTGGGCATCACCACCGAGTACAAGTCGCGGTGGTTTGCCGACAAGCTGTACAAGGAGTACGTCAAGGAAGACGTGGCGATCCGCAAGCTCATGTCCACGGGCATGGAGCGGGCCGGGATCTCCAGCGTCGACATCGAGCGCACCCGCGACCGGGTCCGAGTCGACATCCACACCGCTCGGCCGGGCATCGTCATCGGCCGCCGAGGTGCCGAGGCCGACCGGATCCGCGGTGAGCTCGAGAAGCTGACCGGCAAGCAGGTCCAACTGAACATCCTCGAGGTCAAAAATCCCGAGTCCGACGCGCAACTTGTCGCCCAGGGTGTTGCCGAGCAGCTGTCCAGCCGGGTCAGCTTCCGCAGGGCCATGCGCAAGGCGATGCAGTCCGCTCTGAAGAGCCCGAACGTCAAGGGCATCCGGGTGCAGTGCTCCGGTCGCCTGGGCGGTGCGGAGATGTCCCGCTCGGAGTTCTACCGTGAGGGTCGGGTCCCGCTGCACACGCTGCGGGCCAACATCGACTACGGCCTGTACGAGGCCAAGACGACCTTCGGCCGGATCGGGGTCAAGGTCTGGATCTACAAGGGTGACGTCAGCGGTTCGCGCGCCGAGCGTGACGCCGCCGAGGCTGCCGCCATCCGTGGCCAGCGTCGTGACCGTCCGGTGCGCCCGCGCCGGTCGGGTTCGACCGGAACCACGGCCGCTGGCACCGAGGCAGGTCGGGCAGCAGCCGGTGGCGAGTCCGAGGACGGCATCGACACCGAGGCCACTGTGGGCGACTCGATCGCCGATGTGTTGACCGAGCAGGCCGCTGCGACATTGGAAACGGCTGCGGCCGGCTCGGCCACGGACGAGGCTGCGACTGAAGCCGAGGCTGCCCAGCCAGTCGCGGATGAGACCGAAGCCGCGCAGCCAGCGACCACGGCGGCGCCCGCCGAGCCGGCCACCACCGAACTGGCCGCGGAGCCGAACGCCGACATCGACTCTCAGCGCGACGCTGGGGAGGCTGCCGTTGCTGAAACTGCCGCGCCTGAGGCGGTGGCATCAGCGGCGACTGCCACCCCAGAAGCTGTCGCTGCACCAGAAGCTGCACCGGCCAAGGCTGCCGCTGCGAAGGCGCCTGGCCCCCGGCCCACCGCGCCCAAGGCGCCGGCTGCCAAGCCGGCTCCAGCGGCTGATGACGCAGAGAAGACGGAGGGCTGATCAATGTTGATCCCTCGCAAGGTCAAGCACCGCAAGCAGCACCACCCCAGCCGTACCGGTGCTGCATCCGGTGGCACCAGCGTCAACTTCGGCGAGTTCGGCATCCAGGCTCTCGAGTCCGCCTATGTGACCAACCGGCAGATCGAGTCGGCCCGGATCGCGATGACCCGACACATCAAGCGTGGTGGAAAGGTCTGGATCACGATCTACCCGGACCGTCCGCTGACCAAGAAGCCCGCCGAGACCCGGATGGGGTCCGGTAAGGGCTCGCCCGAGTGGTGGGTGGCCAACGTCAAGCGTGGACGGGTGATGTTCGAGCTGGCCGGCGTACCGGAAGACATTGCCCGTGAGGCGATGCGCCGGGCGATCCACAAGCTGCCGATGAAGTGCCGCTTCGTGACCCGTGAGGGAGTGGAGGTCTGATGGCCGCCGGAACTGCCGCCAACGACTTCCGCGAGTTGGCCGACGACGAACTCGAGACCCGGTTGCGGGAGGCCAAGGAGGAGCTGTTCAACCTGCGCTTCCAGGGCGCGACCGGACAGCTGGACAGCAACCAACGGCTCAACGCCGTACGCCGGGACATTGCCCGGATCTACACAATCATGCGCGGGCGCCAGCTGGGCCTGGAGCGGGCGCCGGACTCGGTGAAGACCGCCAATGAGTGACGACAACGGCAACGACAACAGCGGCAACAAGAAGGAAGCAGCAGTGACGCAGACGCAGGAGGGGACCGCAGCGTCCGATGGCGCGGTCTCGCGGAATTTCCGCAAGACTCGGGTCGGGCTCGTGGTCAGTGACAAGATGGACAAGACCGTCGTGGTCGCCGTCGAGGACCGGGTACGGCACGCGCTGTACGGGAAGATCCTTCGTCGTACCAGCAAGCTCAAGGCGCATGACGAGAACAACGACGCCGGCATCGGCGACCGGGTTCTGATCATGGAGACCCGCCCGCAGTCGGCCACCAAACGGTGGCGGCTGGTCGAGATCGTCGAGAAGGCCCGCTGAGTCCACCTCGTCCCGAGGTCGGTCCAGCGTGTGTAGGCAAGAAGTCAGTAGGAGA
>JACCUM010000397.1 GCA_013811805.1 Geodermatophilaceae bacterium
CGCCACCGAAGTCGAGGCAGTAGAACTGCACCTCGCGGGGCGTGTTCGTCAGCGCCAGGCTGGTGATCAGGGTGCGCACCGCGGTGCTCTTCCCGCTCTGGGTGCCGCCGACGATCACCACGTGCCCGCCGGCACCCGACAGGTCCAGGATCATCGTCTCCCGGCGCTGCTCGAGCGGACGGTCGATCAGCCCGACCTGGGCCTTGAGCGCGCCACGCAGGGCGGGGTTGGCGACGGTGATGCCGCGTTCCTCGTCCTCCACCAGCGTCGGCAGCAGCTGGTCGAGGGTCGGCGGCTCCTTCAACGGAGGTAGCCAAACCTGATGGGCCGGAACGCCCTTGCCCTGCAATCGTTCGACCATCACATCCAGCAGGCCGTCTCCGATGCCTTCGTCGGGGTCCTCGACGGCGGTGTCCTCGGGGGAGTCCTCCTCGATCGGTGGCGCGAGGTACTGGGTGTCGTACTCCAGTACGGCCGCCCGGGCGTTGACCGACTGGTCGATCCGCCGGCCGCCCTCGCGCCGGTACACCCCGGAAACGTAAGCGGCCCTGAAGCGCACCAGTGGATCAGTACCGAACTTGATGTATCCGTGACCCGGCGCCCGAGGCAGTTCGAAGGCATCCGGCGAGCCGAGGACCACTCGGCTCTCCATCGCCGAGTTCGTCCGCAGCCCGATCCGATAGGACAGGTGAGTGTCCAGGCCGCGCAGCCGACCCTCCTCGAGCCGCTGGGAGGCCAGCAGCAGATGGACGCCCAGGGAACGTCCGACCCGGCCGATCTGGACGAACATGTCGATGAAGTCCGGCTTGGCCGACAGCAACTCGCTGAACTCGTCACAGATGACCAGCAGGCTGGGCATCGGCGCCAGCGGCACCCCGGAGGTGCGGGCCTTCTCGTAGTCACGCAGTGAGGCGTAGTTGCCGGCCTGGCGCAACAGCTCCTGGCGCCGCAACAGCTCACCGTTTATCGCATCGGCCATCCGGTCGACCAGCGGCAACTCGTCGGACAGGTTTGTGATGACCGCGCTGGTGTGCGGCAGCCGATCCAATTTCGTGAACGTGGCTCCACCCTTGAAGTCGACCAGGACGAAGTTCAGCGTCTCGGAGTCGTGCGTGGCCGCTAGCGCCAGGACGAGCGTGCGCAGGAGTTCGGACTTGCCCGCACCGGTCGCCCCGATCAGCAGCCCGTGCGGGCCCATGCCGTCCTGCGCGGATTCCTTGAGGTCCAGATCGATCGGCTGGCCCTCCGGACCGATCCCGATCGGTACCCGCAGTCGATCCCGATTGGCTCGCGGAATCCAGAACTGCGCAGTGTCGTAGGAGTACGGGTCGTCGATGTTGAGCAGGTCGGCGAGGTCCAGCGCGTTGTTCATGACCTGTTCGCCCTTGCCGCCGATCGAGAGCCGCAAGGGCGCGATCTGACGGGCGAGGGCTTCGATCTCCACCGCGCTGAACTCGTCCGCGTGGCCGATCTCGGCCTCGCCGTCTGCTGTCCGGCTGCGCAGTGCGCCGGTTTTGTCGACGTCGAGGACCAGCGTGGCCCGGTCCAGCAGCCGGGCGGGCGGCGTGCTCAGGTCCAAGACCGTGACACCTTCGACGCCGGTACCGCCGGTCATCAGGTGGCTGGAGCCGGCCACCTCACCGCCGTCGAGCACGACCACGAGGTGGGCACCCGGAACTTGTGCGGCCGGGGCGGAAGGGTTGAATCTGGGCCGGGTCGCCAGCAGGTCGTCGAGCATCGCCTCCAACGCCGGCATGCTGGTCGTGACCAGCCGCAGATTGCCCAGCGCGTCGGTGCGATCCGGGTGCAGCGCATGCGGGACCCACTTGGCCCACTCCCACTTCTCCCGCTCCTGGGTCCCGGCGACAACGGCGATCATGATGTCTTCGGGCGAGTGATGCACGCACAGCTGAGCGATCGCCGCCCGGGCTAGAGCGCGAGCCCGATCGAGATGTCCGGTGACATGAACCCGGCTGAAGCCATTGATCGCCATGGCAATAGGCAGATCGGGCACCGTG
>JACCUM010000435.1 GCA_013811805.1 Geodermatophilaceae bacterium
GGCCAGACCGCGGGGTCCAGGTGATCGAGTGATGCCGGGATCCGGGGGGCGCCCTCCGGTACGGCCAGACCGGCATGCAACGGACCAGCCGGGTGTGCCCTCACATCCGCTCCGGTGCCCGGACCCCGAGCAGGGCGAGGCCGTTGGCCAGGACCAGCCGAGTGGCCTCGCAGAGCCACAGCCGGGGCGCCATCTCCGGTGCCGGCTCCGCATCCCCATGGGGCAGGATGCGGCAGGCGTCATAGAAACGGTGATAAGTGCCGGCCAGCTCCTCGAGGTAGCGCGCCACCCGGTGCGGAGCTCGGAACTGCGCCGCAGCGGCGACGATGCGCGGGAATTCCCCGAGGGCTCCCAGCAGTTCGGATTCCTTCTCGTGGTTGAGCAGTTCCAGCTGGATGTCGGCCAGGTCGGGAAGCGGAAAGCCGAGTTCGGCGCCGTTGCGCAGCAGCGAGGCGATCCGGGCGTGGGCGTACTGCACGTAGAAGACCGGATTGTCCGAGGTCTGACTGGCCCAGAGGTCGAGATCCAGATCTATCGTCGTGTCCATCGAGGATCGGACCAGTGCGTAGCGTGCGGCATCCACGCCGATCGCCTCGACCAGTTCTTCCAGGGTCAGCAGATTGCCGGCCCGCTTGCTCATCTTGCCGCCGCGGATGTTGACCAGCTGCCCGATGATGATCTCTAACGTCTCATCCGGATTCTCACCGAGACCTGATACCAGGCTGCGCATCCGGCCGACGTAGCCGTGGTGGTCTGCGCCCAGCAGGATGACGACCTTGTCGGCGCCGCGCTCACGCTTGTCGACGTAGTAGGCGAGGTCGGCGCAGAAGTACGTCGGGCGGCCGTCGCTACGGACGATGACCCGGTCCTTGTCGTCACCGAAGTCCGTGGTACGCAACCAGACCGCACCGTCGGCTTCGTACACGTGACCGGCCTCGCGCAGCTTCTGCACGGTAGCCTCTACGGCGCCGGAGGCGTGCATCTCGCGCTCGTTGAAGTAGACGTCGAAGGCGACGCCGAAGTCGGAAAGCGACTTCCGGATCGCGGTGAACATCAGCTCGATGCCGTCGTGGGCGAAGACCTCTAGGGTCTTCTCCCTGGGCTCGTCGAGCAGTTCTGGGTTGGCCTTGATGACCTCGGCCGCGACATCGACGATGTAGTCACCGCGATAGCCGTCTTCCGGGATCGGCTCCCCACGGGCAACAGCATCCAACGACGCCGCGAATCGATCGATCTGGGCCCCCGCGTCGTTGAAGTAGTACTCGCGGACGACGGTTGCACCGGTCGCGACGATCAATCGGGCCAGCGAGTCACCGACGGCGGCCCAGCGGGCGTGCCCGATGTGCACCGGCCCGACCGGGTTGGCCGACACGTACTCGAGATTGATGGTCTGGCCGGCGAGAGTCTCGGTCCGGCCGTAGTCACTGCCGCGCTCTGCGATGGTCCGTACCAAGGCGCCCTGTGCGGCGGCGGCGAGTCGGATATTGAGGAAGCCCGGACCCGCGATCTCGACTGCCTCGATGCCGTCGACGGCACGCAGCCTGTCGGCCAACTGTTGGGCGATGTCGCGCGGGGAGCGCGCGTTGGCCTTGGCCAGCCGCATGGCGGTGTTCGTGGCGTAGTCCCCGTGCTCGCGATTCTTCGGACGCTCGACGACCACCTCGGTGTCCAGGCCGACCGACAACTGGCCCGCTGCCAGTGCCTGATCGACTGCCTGGGCGATCGCCGCCGCGAGATCCTCGGGTGTCACCCACCGATCGTAGAAGAGACAGCGGCGCGCCAGCCCCTCGCGTGCCCTCGCTCTCGGGCATGCAGGTGCCAAGGCCCCTCAGGTTCGCCTCCTACACTCGATGCCGAACCAACCCCCTCATCTCCCTCACCTCCCAAGGCAGCAGCTGAATGGCCAACTCCCGGCCGCGCAAGAGCGCGCCCAACCGTGCAGGCACCTCCGGTAACCAGCGAGTCACCACCAGCGGTACGGGCTCGACGTCTCGTACCGCCGCGACCGTGGAGGAGCCGGCGGAGTTGACGGCCGAGGCGGAGAACTCCGGGGTATCGGCGAAGAAGTCAGCAACCAAGGCCACCACGGCCAAGCGACCGGCCGCGACGAAGGCAGCGGCGTCCGGATCGGCCGGGAAACGGTTTGGCGACGGCGCAGCCGCCGGTGGCACCCGCAAGGGCGCACCCGTTCCCAAGTCAAGTGGACGCGGCGGAAGAGGTGGCCGGCCGGCGCCTCCGGTCCGAGTGGGTCAGCCCAAGCCATGGGGGATGATTGCGGCCACTGTCGCAGTGCTGCTCTTCGCCGGCGCCGCGATCGGTTATGCGGTCTATCAAGCCAACTCCACGGCCATCCCCAACGCCCCCGAGGACATCGAGGGCGTCACGATCGCGACATACGCCAGTCAGCAGCACGTCGCTACAGACCAGACCTACGACGAGACCCCGCCGGTGGGGGGGCTGCACGACATCGAGTGGGCTGACTGCGACGGCGCGATATATGACCAGCAGATCCGCTCCGAGAATGCGGTGCACTCCCTCGAGCACGGTGCGGTCTGGATCACCTACAACCCGGACGAGATCAGCGACGACGATCTCGCCGTGCTCACTGACTACGTCGCCGCTCAGGCATACCTCATGTTGTCGCCCTTTCCGGGGCTGTCGTCCCTGATCAGCCTGCAGTCCTGGAACCACCAGGT
>JACCUM010000438.1 GCA_013811805.1 Geodermatophilaceae bacterium
CGGATTGCCATTGGAGTCAAGGACCCCTTGAACCAATAGGTTTGGCACAAGGCGTCCCTGTGCCAAACGGGAATCCCCCGCGCTTGGTAGTCTGGGGAGGCATCCCGCGCACCGGCACCTCACAGAGTCTTTCTTGAGGGCAAACCGGGGGTGCCACTCCGTTACCCCCGAACAGATTGGTCGACAGTGTCCGGTGTCGCCGCCGCTCCCGAAGGCATCACGAACCCCCCGATCGACGAACTGCTGGAGAAGACCAGCTCCAAGTACGGGCTGGTGATCTTCGCGGCCAAGCGCGCCCGGCAGATCAACGCCTACTACAGCCAACTCGGTGAGGGTCTGCTCGAGTACGTCGGCCCGCTCGTCGACACCGCACCGCAGGAGAAGCCGCTCTCGATCGCGCTGCGCGAGATCAACGAGAACCTGCTCGTCCACGAGCAGGGCGAAGCCTAACCGCCGAGCGCGCCATGGCCCGCGTCGTCCTCGGAGTCGCCGGCGGCATCGCGGCGTACAAGTCGGCGTTCCTGCTGCGGCTACTGACCGAGGCAGGCCACGACGTCCGGGTCGTCCCGACGGCCAGCGCACTGCGCTTCGTCGGTGCTGCCACGTTCGAGGCCCTCTCGCATCACCCCGTCACTTCCGAGGTCTTCGACGATGTCGACCAGGTCGCCCACGTCCGGATCGGCCAGGAAGCCGACCTGATCGTGGTCGCGCCGGCCACCGCCGACCTACTTGCCCGCACCGTCCACGGCCGGGCCGATGACCTGCTTGCTGCGACCTTGCTGGTCGCCCGATGCCCGGTCCTGCTCGCCCCGGCCATGCATACCGAGATGTGGGAACACCCGGCAACGACGGCCAACGTAGCGACCCTGCGCGAGCGTGGTGTGCTGGTTCTGCCGCCGGCGGACGGGCGGCTGACCGGCGCGGACACCGGCCCCGGACGAATGCCCGACCCCGCCGACATAGCAGCCCTGGTCGAGCTGGTGCTGCACGCCGGTCCGGAAGCGCTCCGCCGTGACCTGGACGGCCGGAGGATCCTGATCAGCGCGGGCGGCACCCGCGAGCCCCTGGATCCGGTCCGCTTCCTGGGCAACCGATCCAGTGGCAAACAGGGTCTTGCCCTGGCCCGGGTCGCCGCCGCACGAGGGGCGGAGGTGACACTCGTTGCCGCGAACGTGGATCAGCCGGCCCCGGCCGGTGTGCGGTTGATCGAGGTGTCCACAGCAGAACAGCTCCGGACGGCGATGCTGGCGGAGGTCAAGCGCGCCGATGTCGTAGTCATGGCCGCCGCGGTGGCTGATTTCCGGCCGACGATCGTCAGCAACGGCAAGATCAAGAAAGGCTCCGGTGATCCGGAGCCGATCGAGCTGGCCCGCAATCCGGACATTTTGAGCGAGCTCGTCGCCGGCCGGCGTCTCGGGCAGGTGTTCGTTGGTTTCGCCGCCGAGACCGGCGACGCCGAGCGCAGCGTCCTCCAACACGGGGCAGTCAAGCTCGCCGCGAAGGGCGTGGACCTGCTGGTCGTCAACGAAGTCGGCGCCGAGATCACCTTCGATCGACCCGACAACGCAGCCACGATCCTGTCCGCCGACGGGGAGCAGATCACGGTCCCGCGCGGTCCCAAGGCGGTTCTGGCCGCCCGGCTGTGGGACATCGTGACTGCTCGGCTGGCCGATCCAGGATCGGGTCTCAGCTAGACTGCGACGACCTCACGGCAGCGTCGGCCCAGCCATTTCTCAGCCCGCCTGCCCACTCCAGCCGCTGGGAGAACTCCACTTGTCACGCCGCCTGTTCACCTCCGAGTCCGTCACCGAAGGACACCCGGACAAGATCGCCGATCAGATCTCCGACACCATCCTCGACGCCCTCCTGACCCAGGACGCGGCCAGCCGGGTGGCTGTCGAGACCATGGTGACCACCGGACTCGTGCACATCGCCGGCGAGGTGACCACGTCTGCGTACGTAGAGATCCCCAAACTGGTACGTCAGACCATCCTCGACATCGGCTACGACTCGTCGAAGAAGGGCTTCGACGGCGCGAGCTGCGGGGTCAGCGTGTCGATCGGCGCGCAGTCGCCTGACATCGCCCAGGGCGTCGACAGTTCCTATGAGGTACGTGCGAATGAAACCCGTACCGGTGAATCCGCCGAAGAGAACGCGATCGCCCGGCAGGGTGCCGGTGACCAGGGCCTGATGTTCGGCTACGCCTCCGACGAGACTCCCGAGCTCATGCCGCTGCCGATCGCCCTGGCCCATCGGCTGGCTCGCCGGCTCTCGGAAGTTCGCAAGGACGGCACCGTTCCCTACCTCCGTCCCGACGGGAAGACGCAGGTCACGGTGGAGTACGTCGACAACAAGCCGGTCCGCGTGGACACCGTTGTGGTCAGCTCCCAGCACGCCGAGGACATCTCGATCCCGGACCTGCTCACCCCCGACATCGCCGAGCACGTCGTCGAGCCGGAACTGGCCGCCCTGGGCCTGCCGACCGACGGGTACCGGTTGCTGGTCAACCCCACCGGCAAGTTCGTCATCGGCGGGCCGATGGGAGATGCCGGGCTGACCGGACGCAAGATCATCGTGGACACCTACGGCGGAATGGCTCGGCACGGCGGCGGCGCCTTCTCCGGCAAGGACCCGTCGAAGGTGGACCGCTCGGCCGCGTACGCCATGCGCTGGGTGGCCAAGCATGTCGTGGCTGCGGGCTTGGCCCAGCGGTGCGAGGTCCAGGTGGCCTACGCCATCGGGACCGCGGCGCCGGTCGGCCTGTTCGTCGAGACGTTCGGGACCGGCAAGGTGGACGACGGGACGCTGCAAGCCGCGATCACGTCGGTCTTCGATCTGCGGCCCGGGGCGATCATTCGCGACCTCGACCTGCTCCGGCCGATCTATCGGCAGACCGCTGCCTACGGCCACTTCGGGCGCGAGGACGGCAGTTTCTCGTGGGAGCAGACACCGCGGATCGACGCGCTGCGGGCCGCCGTCGGCGCCTGACCCCGAGTGTCCGAGCCGACAGGTCTACTGAGGCTCGTGAGCGCAGACTGTCGGCACATAGCGCGGGTCTGCGTCGATTCACCCCTGACCCATCTCGATCGACTCTTCGACTACCTGATCCCGGACGAGTTCGGGGATCAGGTCACCGTCGGTTGCCGGGTCCGGGTCCGGTTCGCCGGACGGCTGCTGGATGGCTACGTCCTCGATGTGCTGGCCAGTTCTGAGCACATTGGGCGGCTGGCGGCCCTGGCCAGGGTCATCTCGCCCGAACCGGTCCTGTCGTCGGCGGTCGCCCGTCTGGCCCGTGCCGTAGCCGACCGGTATGCCGGGACGCTGTGGGACGTGTTGCGGTTGGCCGTCCCGCCGCGGCGCGCCCGGCCCGAGAAACTGCCTGTCGTCGGTCCGGCGGCGGCACCCAGCCGCCCGTCGACCACGGCCTGGGCGCGCTACGCACACGGCCACTCCTTTCTGACCGCGGTCGCGCAGGGCCGTCCGGCACGCGCGGTCTGGACGCTGGGGCCGGGTGAGGAGTGGCCGGCGCGGCTGGCCGAGGCTGCCGCGACGGCTGCATCCGGCGGGCGGGGGGTCCTGGTCGTGCTGCCGGATGTACGCGATGTCGATCGACTGGATGCCGCCCTCATCGCGCAGTTCGGGGCCAGCAGCCCTGCGCATGTCGTCCTGACGGCAGACCTGAAGCCCGAGGAGCGGTACCGCCGATTTCTGGCCGTACGTCGGGGCAGCGTCAGGATCGTCATCGGCACCCGAGCCGCCGCATTCGCACCGGTGGCCGACCTGGGTCTGGTCGCGATCTGGGACGACGGGGACGACCTGCACGCCGAGCCTCGGGCGCCATATCCGCACGCCCGCGAGGTGCTGTTGCTGCGCGCCCACCTGGAGAACTGTGCAGCGTTGCTTGCCGGCTGGTCGCGCAGCACCGAGGCCGCCGTATTGATCGAATCCGGCTGGGCGCACGAGATTACCGCGCCGCGCGACGACGTACGGCAGGCCGCACCGCGGGTCGGGGCCTCAGGTGATGATGTCGAGCAATCCCGAGATGCGGCCGCCCGCTCGGCCCGGCTGCCGAGCCTGGCGCTGCGGGTGGCCCGAGAGACATTGGCCGCAGGCGCACCGGTCCTGGTACAGGTGCCGCGTCGCGGCTACGTCCCGAGCCTGGCCTGTGACCGCTGCCGTACCCCCGCCCGCTGCCGGCGTTGCGCCGGGCCGCTGGGCCAGTCATCGGCCGGCGCGGCTGCTGCCTCGTGCCGCTGGTGCGCCCGACCAGCCACGGCGTGGGAGTGTTCGGTTTGCGGTGCCCGGCGGCTACGAGTCGCCGTGTCCGGTGCCGGCCGTACGTCAGAGGAACTCGGCCGCGCCTTTCCGGGAGTACCGATCCGCAACTCCGGTCGTACGGCGGCAGGCGGCGTGCTTCCCGCGGTCGAGGACGGGCCCGCGCTGGTCGTCACCACGCCTGGGGCTGAGCCGGTCGCGGCGTCGGGATACGGCGCGGCGTTGCTGCTGGACAGCTGGGCACTGTTGGGCCGCGCTGACCTGCGCGCCGGGGAGGAGACCCTGCGCCGGTGGCTGGGTGCGGCCAGCCTGGTCCGCTCTGCGTGCGACGGTGGCCAGGTCATCGTGATGGCCGACAGTGGTCATCCGGTCGTCCAGGCCCTCATCCGCTGGGATCCGGCCGGTCTGGCCGCCCGGGAACTGGCAGAACGACGCGACCTCGGGTTTCCGCCTGCCGTACGGCTGGCCACGCTCACTGCGACCGCGCCGGCCGCCGAGCAGCTGTTGGCCTCGCTGGAACTCCCGTCCACTGCGGAGGTCCTCGGGCCGGTTCTTGTCGACGACGAGAAACGCCGTGCGCACAGCCGCCCCGGCGTCGGAGCTGGGCAGCCCGACCAACCACTGGTGCGCTACCTCGTCCGTGCGCCACGAGTCGATGGAGCGGCACTGGCCCGGGCCCTGCATGCCGGGCAGGCGTTGCGCTCGGCCGCCAAGGCCAGCGAGCACGTCCGCGTCCAACTCGACCCGGTGGACATCGGGTGAGCGCCGACGTCGACGGCTCGTACAATCGCTGGCGTGAGTGTCACGCCCATTCGGCTGTTCGGCGACCCGGTGCTGCGGACGCCCGCGGACCCGGTGACCAGCTACGACAAGGAACTGCGCCGGCTGGTCAAGGACCTCACCGAGACCATGCTCGACTCAGCCGGCGCGGGCCTGGCCGCCCCGCAGCTCGGGGTCAGCCTGCGGGTGTTCAGCTATCACGTCGAGGACGAGATCGGTCATCTGATCAATCCGGTCGTGGACCTGGTCGGCGACGAGGAACAGGAGGGGGAGGAGGGGTGCCTGTCGATCCCTGGCCTGTTCTTCGACTGCAAGCGGCACATGCATGTGGTTGCCAAGGGGATGAACATGTACGGCGAACCCATCAGCATCGAGGGCAGCGAGATGATGGCTCGGTGCGTCCAACACGAGACCGACCACCTCGACGGTGTGCTGTTCATCGACCGACTCGACACCGAAACTCGGCGGGAAGCCCTGCGGGCGATCCGCGCGGCCGAGTGGAACGGCGAGCACACCGCGGTGGTCAAGGTCAGCCCGCACGGTCCGTTCGCCTTCGGTAGCGCGAGAGCGCTGCGCTGATCAGTCCTGCCGGCTCGGGCACTCTGCTCGACCGGCTGCCACCCGACGCTGACGGCAACGGCGCTGATCCGGACACGGTGTTCGAGGTCTTCTCCGGCTGGTGCGACGACCAAGGCCTGACGCTCTACCCCGCGCAGACCGAGGCGCTGATCGAGCTGGTCAGCGGATCCAACGTGAT
>JACCUM010000462.1 GCA_013811805.1 Geodermatophilaceae bacterium
GAGGGCACGCTCGGCATCGCCACCGAGGTGACCGTCCGCCTGATGCGGGCACCGGAGTCGGTGCGGACCCTGTTGGCCGCCTTCGGATCCACCGACGACGCGGGAGCCGCGGTCTCGGCGATCATCGGCGCCGGAGTGATTCCCGCCGCGATCGAGATGATGGACGCTCTGGCCATCGATGCGGCCGAAGCCGCAGTGCGCTGCAACTACCCGAAGGGCGCTGGAGCCGTGCTCATCGTCGAGCTCGACGGGCCGGCGAGTGAGGTCGAGGCGCAGTTCGAGCAGGTGGAGGCGCACTGCCGTACGGCCGGTGCGTTCGAGATCCGGATCGCGGCAGACAATGCCGAACGCGCACTGTTCTGGAAGGGACGCAAGTCCGCGTTCGCAGCGGTCGGCCGGATCAGTCCGGCCTACATCGTCCAGGACGGGGTGATCCCGCGTACGGCGCTGCCGGAGGTGCTGCGTCGGATGGCGGAGTTGGCGACCGAACATGGGGTCCGGGTGGCCAACGTCTTCCATGCCGGCGACGGCAACCTGCACCCGCTGGTGCTCTTCGATGATGCTGTCGAGGGCGAGGCCGAGCGGGCCGAGGAGTTGTCCGGTGCGATTCTGGACCTGTGCATCGAGCACGGTGGCTCGATCACCGGTGAGCACGGGGTCGGCATGGACAAGGCCAAGCACATGCCGCGGATGTACACCGACGACGATCTGGACACCATGCAGTTGTTGCGCTGCGCCTTCGATCCGCACCACCTGTCCAATCCCGGCAAGATCTTTCCCACGCCCCGGCTGTGCGGCGAGGTGCCCGGGCGACACACCGGTGCGCATCCGCTCCAGGAACAAGGCTTGGCCGAGGTCTTTTGAGATGACGGGCTTTTGAGATGACGGTCTGCTGAGATGAACGACGGTGCGGTACTCGACGATCTGAGCAAGGTCGCCGACGACCGCGTCCGGCCTGCCGGGGCCGACGACTCGATCGACGGCGTACCACCGGGCTACGTGGCACGCCCGTCGTCCACCGACGAGACCGCTGAGTTGCTCCGCGTGGCCGCACACCACGGCCTGAGCGTGGTGGCGAAGGGCTCCGGGACCAAACAGGACTGGGCGAACCCGCCCTCGCGGGTCGATCTGGTTCTCGACACCACCGCAATGGCCGGTGTCGTCGAGCACGCTGCGGGCGACCTGATCACGATCGTCCGTGCGGGTACGACCATGACCGATCTGCAATCCGCCCTGGCGTCGGCAGACCAGCAACTAGCCCTCGACGCTCCGTTTCCGTCGGCGACCGTCGGGGGCACGGTGGCCACTAACAGCAGCGGCCCCCGGCGGGTCCTGTACGGAACGCTGCGCGACCTGCTGATCGGGATCACGTTCGTGCGTGCCGACGGCGTGGTCGCGAAGGCCGGCGGCAGGGTCGTCAAGAACGTGGCCGGCTATGACTTCGGAAAGCTGCTCACCGGGAGCTACGGGACCCTCGGCGTGATCACCGAGGTTGCGCTGCGCTGCCATCCACTTCCGACGACGCAGACAGTGGTCAGCATCGACGTACCCGACGGCGAAGTCGCCGCCGACCTGGCGCTTGGAGTGCTCAGGTCGCAGGTCGTACCCAGCGCGGTGGAGGTGCACCAGCCCGCTGCGGGTCCGGTCACGGTGATCGTGCTGATCGAGGGTGTCGAGTCAGGTCTCGGCGCGCGCGCCGACACCGTCCAAGAGCTGTTGGGTGCGCGCAGTGCGATCGGTGACCTGCCGGACTCCTTCGGGCACTACCCGTTCGGATCAGGCGATCTCGGCTTGAAGATCACCACGACTCTGACCGGGGTCGGACCGATCCTGTCGGCGGCCCAGAACCTCGGTCATAGGCATGACGTGCCGATCTCCGTACGCGGGTCGGTCGCCGGAGTCCTCTATGCCGCGATGCCGGCTGACAGCGACCCTGTGGCAGCGGCGCTGGTGCTTGCCGAGATGCGTGCGCTAGCAGCGACCTACGATGGCAGCGTCGTCGTCCTGACCGGGCCGGTAGAGACCCGACGGGCACTCGACGTGTGGGGTCCGATCAGCGGTCTCGACCTGATGCGCCGGCTCAAGGACCAGCTCGACCCCGACCACCGGCTCTCGCCCGGTCGATTCGTCGGCGGCATCTGATGACCGACACGCCCGCGTTCGACGACCACCGTCCGCCGTCTCTGGAGCTGGTCGAGGACTGCGTGCACTGCGGCTTCTGCCTGCCGACCTGCCCTACCTACTCGCTGTGGGGCGAGGAGATGGACAGCCC
>JACCUM010000478.1 GCA_013811805.1 Geodermatophilaceae bacterium
GTGGTCGTCGGCGGCCCGCTCGGGTCGCCCGGAGGTGAATCAATCGGGTGGGCGGGAACCGTGATCGGATCGTCCGGCACGGTCGGGATCCGTCCGGCGGGCTGGGGCGGCGGACCGCTCGGCTTGACTCCCGCCGCGTACGCCTGGGCATAGGACAGGACGAGGTCGACGTAGGACTCGGAATGGTTGTAGCGGAAGACCGCCGAGCGCTTGCCAGGCTCAGCGGACAGGTCGCCCGGACCCGAGCACAAGTACTTCGCCGCCGCCAGTGCGGCGTCGTAGAGGTTGTGCGGGTCCGCGACGCCGTCGCCGTCACCGTCAGCGTCCGTGAAGGCAGACCATGTGCCAGGGATGAACTGCATTGGCCCGACCGCGCGGTCGTACGTGGTGTCGAAGTCGAGCCGGCCCTCGTCGGTGTCCCGGATCAGCGCCACGCCGGGCCGGCCGTCCAACGGGATGCCGACAATGGGCGGTGCGACCGTCCCGTTGGTGGCTGGGCGACGCCCGCCGTACTGCCCGTGGTCGCTCTCGACCCGGCCAATTCCGGCAATGAGGGACCAGTCGATCCGGCAACCTGGGTCGGCTCTGCCCATACTGGCCATGGCCGAGCGGTAGGCCGCCAGGGCGACGTCCGGTATACCGAGGTCCGTGACCTCGGAGACGGGCACGGTCGTCGTGGTCGGCGTCGCGGGCAACGTCCCTTTACCAAGGCTGCCGTTGTCGGGCAGCTTCACCGATGGGAAGCCGAGCCGGTCGGGCTCGACGCCTGCTGCCAGCTCTGGGACAGACACGTCTCTTGAACTGGCCAGGATCCGCTCCGGTGACGCGGCGCCGCTGGCAGAAGAGCCTTCCATGAGCGAGGAAATCGCCAGACCCACGAGGATTGCGGCGCCAGCACGGCGTCGTTTCCACAGATCTGGACGCATGACAAACCCGGCTCCCGCACGATGGTGGCTTTCCCACAATGTAGGCGTCAATCAGATAAAGCGCGAGGTGAATGCGGAAAGGGTTCATCAGTCCGAGCCGGAGATCACTGACCAGGCTTTCAGGAACAATGAGCCAATGCCCGAAGGTGACACGGTGTGGCTCGCCGCGCAGCGGATGCACCGGGCATTGGCTGGCCAGACACTGATCCGAGGTGAGCTGCGGGTTCCGCAGCTCGCTGCCCTCGATCTAACCGGACACACGGCCGCCGAGGTGGTCTCCCGAGGCAAGCACATGCTGTTCAGGTTCACCGACGGCCACACGCTGCACAGCCATTTCCGGATGGATGGCAGCTGGCGCATTCACACCTCCGGCCAACCATGGCGGGGCGGTCCCGCCTTCGCCGTACGGGCGGTGTTGTCGACCAGGCGGTGGGAGTGCGTCGGCTACCGGCTGCACGACCTCGCCTTCGTCCCGACCGCGGCGGAGGATTCGCTGGTCGGGCATCTAGGCCCGGACGTGCTCGGGCCCGACTGGGATCTGGACGAGGCGGTACGCAGGCTGAGCCTCGACGGCGCAGCCGAGATCGGGGTGGCGCTGCTCGATCAGCGAAATCTCGCGGGCATTGGGACCCTCTATCGGACCGAAGGGCTCTTTCTCGCCGCAATCAGGCCCCGACGCCGGGTCGCCGACATCGAGTCAGCAGTCCTGACGAGCCTGGTCGACCGGATCCGGCGGCTGATGATCGGCAACCGCGACCACCCCGAGCAGTCGACCACCGGCAGTCGTCGGCGGGGTGAGACCCACTGGATCTTCGAGCGTGATCCTCGCCCCTGTCGACGCTGCGGCACCCGGATCCAACGAGGGGAACAGGGACCAGCGCCGTACGCCCGGACCACCTACTGGTGCCCGACCTGCCAGACCTGAGTAGAGCGGCCCAACGTTACCCGCGTTCCGCCGCTTCGAGGACGGAGAAGCCAAGACGCTGGAGCACGCGATCGGTGAGCTCGTGTGCTCGGCGACGGGACTCGGTGTCGCGGACCCGGATCTCATCCAGCAGTGCGTCCGGATCGATTCCGAGCGCGGCGAGGTGGCTTCCATAGTGCGCCGCCCAGACCTGCGCGGACGCGATGGTCACCTCGGGATGGAATTGCACGCCGACGGTGCGCCCGGCGGCGAAAGCCTGAGTGGCCCGGCCGGTCCAGGCGAGCGCCACCGCACCAGGTGGCGCGGTCATCGCGTCCAAGTGCCAGATCAGCCAGGGACCCTCGTCAACCAGAGCCGGGTCCTCCGTTTGCACTGCCAGCCAGCCGATCTCCGGACCGTCGTGCATCGCAGTGACCGAGCCGCCGAGAACCCGGCTGAGCAACTGGGCACCGAAGCAGATCCCGAACACCGGTATCTCGGCGCGGATCGCGGTCTCGAGCACTCCCCGCTCCGGGCTGAGATAGGGCACCGCGTCGTCGTGCGCGGAATCGTCGGACCCGAGGGAGACGACGAGGTCGTACGCACGCGGGTCCGGCAGCCGGCCGTGTCGAGCATCGACGACATCGATCTCCGCGCCGAGATCGACCAGTCGCTGTCCGACGTACCCGGGCGGGCAGTCGTCCTGGTGCTGGACGCACAGCACCGCACGCGGAACCCGCCCCACGTCAGCTCCAGGGGAACGGGGAGTTACTGACTGGGTGCAGCTTGCCGGTGGCGTAGCGCGAGAAGCGGAACGGCTCCAGCAGGGCCGAGGTCTCGCCGAGGAGTTCACCGGCGACCAGTTCCCCGACCCCGATCATCTTGTAACCGTGGTTGGAATCGGCGATGACGTAGGCGTTGTCGCGGAAGGTGTCGAAGACCGGAAAGCTGTCCGGGGTGAAGGCGCCGATGCCGCCTGAGGGATCCTTGCGGTAGAGCGGACGGGTCCCT
Source organism: Geodermatophilaceae bacterium (assembly GCA_013811805.1). Lineage (GTDB taxonomy): Bacteria > Actinomycetota > Actinomycetes > Mycobacteriales > Geodermatophilaceae > JACCQS01. The sequence goes on from JACCUM010000478.1 coordinate 2,842, forward strand.
TCAAAGCGCTTGTGGCAGTGGGCAAGTGCTGACGTCCACATCCGTACGAAGTCCTCGCCCACGACGAACTCCGGACTCTCGGTGCCGTACGGGTCGACCGCGACCTGGCCTGTCGGACGGTCGACGAGTTCGGGAGACGCGCCGCCCTGCACTCCCCCGAAGTGAAAGTCGGGCTTGTAGTAGATGCCCCACATCTCGTCGGTGATCAGGCTTCCGTCGATGTCGTCATAGAGCGGCTGATCGGAGTCCACGTGCACCACCGGCGGGATGCGGCCCTCGTTGTCCACGAAGTCGCTCGGATCGACGCCCAGGGTGCCTTCCTGCAGCGCCCAGTAGGTCCACATCGGGGTGTCCGGGTGCTCGGTGCCGTCGGTGCCGGTGACCGAGATGCGTTCCGGAAGATCGAGCATCGCCCACAGATCGCGGATCCAGGGGCCGACCGCGATCACAAGCTGCTCACAGGCGAACTCCCCCTGGTCGGTCTCGACCCCCCGTACCGAGTCGCCCTCCATCCGGAACCCGGTGACCTGGACGCCGCTGAGGATCGTCACGCCCTCCGCCTGCGCCTTGGCCGCCAGGCCGCGCAGAGACGCGCTGTTGTTGGCGTAACCGCCCCGCTTCTCGTGCAGGACGACCGAGATGCCCGGCGCCTGCCAGTCGGAGAACATGTCGAGCAGGTACGCCCGGCATTCGTCGACGCCTTCGACCAGTACCGACTCGTACCCAATCGCCTTCTGTTCCGCGGCGATCTGTACGACGTCGGCTCGCATGGCTTCGGGCGCGATCTGCAGGTACCCGACGCCGTGGTAGGCGAAGGCCTCCGGATCGGACTCCCAGACGCCCACTGAATGCGCCATCAGCTCGCGCATGGCCGGCTGGAAGTAGTTGTTGCGCACCACCCCGCAGGCGACCCCGGAAGCCCCGGCACCGATGCCAGCTTTGTCCAGCACGACGACATCGCTGCCGTCACCCTGGCCGGTGGCCTTGAGCCGCCGTGCCAGATGCCAGGCCGTGGACAGTCCATGGATCCCCGCCCCGACGATGACGTAGCTCGCCTGAGTCCCGGTCAGTGGTTGCGATGCCATCTGCTCTCACCCTGCTTCTGCTGTGGTTGACTAGCTATAATTGCCTATACGGCAACGCTATGTCCAATAGTTAGGAGCCTACTATCTCCCGCACCGGACTACCAGCGACTCGGCAGGTGGGCTCCGTCCAGCGAGCGATCGCGGTCCTCGACGCGTTGGCCGAGGGCGGCGCGGAGCTGGGCACGAATGAGATCGCCCGACGAACCGGGATCAACGCCAGCAGCATCAGCCGGCTGCTATCCACGCTGACCGAAGCGGGCTTCGTCCAGCACCTGACCGCCACCGGCCGCTACCGGCTGGGCGTGCGGATCCTTCAACTGGCCAGCGCCGCGCGGGAGAATCTGGACCTGCGCGCGGTGGCCCGTCCGCTGCTCGAGGAGCTTGCCGAGATCAGCGGCGAGACGGTCACCCTGTCCCTGCCCGGGGAGCATGACGTGCTGACCGTCGATTTCGTCCAGAGTTCCCGGTCGGTGCGCAGCGTGGCCGAGATCGGCCGCAACAGCGTCGCGCACGCCACCGCGACCGGAAAGGTGTTCCTGGCCTGCGGGGGGCACCTGCCCGACGGCGACCTGATGGCCTACACCGACGTCACGATCACCGACCGCGGGGCATTGGCGGCCACCATCAAGCAGATCGCCGCGCAGGGGTACGCGCTGGCAGTGCGCGAACGCGACAACGACCTCAGTGCCGTGGCGGTCCCCGTACTCGACGGAGGTCAGCAGTTGATAGCCATCGTCGGGATCCAGGGACCGGCGACGCGTTTCGACGTCGCGACGATGACCGCGCTGGTGCCCGCCCTGCGCGACCGGACCGCGCTGATTGCGGCGGCGTTCTGAGGTGCAACCTCTGGACGCGTTACCGCGACGCCACTAGCATCCACTGCGAGTAAACAGAGTCTCCCCACAGGGAACACACATCGCGAGTTGCCGGGTCAGGACTGGCGCGGCATGCGGGACAGGGAGAAACCAGATGTCAGGTCGCGTCGCGATCATCGGGGCCGGGCCCAGTGGGCTCGGACAACTGCGGGCCTTCGAACAGGCCCGCCAAGCTGGTGCCGAAGTTCCGGAGGTCGTCTGCTTCGAGAAGCAGAGCGATTGGGGTGGCCTGTGGAACTACACCTGGCGCACCGGCCTCGACGAGTTCGGTGATCCAGTGCATGGCAGCATGTATCGCTACCTGTGGTCCAACGGGCCCAAGGAGTGCCTGGAATTCGCCGACTACACCTTCGACGAGCACTTCGGCAAGCCGATCCCTTCCTTTCCGCCGCGGGAGGTGCTGGCCGACTACATCACCGGCCGGGCCGAGACCAGCGGCGTACGCCAGCAGGTGCAGTTCCGGACGGCGGTGCGCTGGGTCGCCTTCGACGGGGCCAACGACCGTTTCGAGGTCACCGTCGAGTCGCTGTCCGATAAGAGCACGCGGGTCGAGCACTTCGACTACGTGATCGTCGCCACCGGTCACTTCTCGGTGCCGAACATGCCTGACTACGAGGGGTTCTCCCGGTTCCCCGGACGTGTCTTGCACTCCCACGACTTCCGGGATGCCAACGAGTTCGCCGGCAAGGACCTTCTGGTCATGGGCAGCAGTTACTCCGCCGAGGACGTCGCCCTGCAGACGAAGAAGTACGGCGCGAAGTCGGTCACCATCAGCTACCGCAACCGGCCGATGGGCTTCGGCTGGCCCGACGGGATCGACGAGGTCCCGGGCCTGCTGCGGATGGACGGGAAGACTGCGCACTTCGCCGACGGGACGAGTCGTGAGGTCGATGCGATCCTGCTGTGCACGGGATATCAGCACAATTTCCCCTTCATCGAGGAGAGCCTGCGGTTGAAGACGACCAACATGCTCTATCCGCCGGACCTCTATAAGGGCGTCTTCTGGATCGACAACCCGAAGATGATGTATCTGTCGATGCAGGACCAGTACTACACCTTCACCCTGTTCGACGCGCAGGCTTGGTGTGCAAGGGATTTCGTCCTCGGACGGGCCACCCTTCCGTCGCAGGAGGAGATGCATGTCGACGTCGAAAAGTGGCGCGCTCGCCAGGACGGCCTCGAGGATGCGGAGCAGGAGATCGACTTCCAGGCCGATCACATGCGGGCGCTCCTGGAGGGCACCGACTACCCGGAATTCGACATCGAGATGACCCAGGCCGAGTTCCGGGAATGGGAGCACCACAAGATGGAGTCGATCACCGGATATCGCGACCGGTCCTTTGTCTCACCGTGCACCGGTTCCAAGGCACCGGTCCATCACACCCCCTGGTGGGAAGCCCACGACGACTCGATGGAGACGTTCCTGGCCACCAAGGAGTAACCGCTCGACCCGATCTCACACCGACCAGTCAGGAGCGGGGTTTCTCCTTGTCAGGGTCATAGAACGGGAACCGCACGACCTGAGCGGGGATCCGCTTCTGCTGGCCGTCGAGCTTGCCGACCTCGACCTCGGTGCCGATCTCGGCGTACTGCACCGAGATCCGGCACAGGGCGATGTTCTTGCGCAGGATCGGAGACCGGGTGGCGCTGGTGATGACCCCCACCTGCGAACGACCCACGTGCACGCAGTCGCCGTGCAGGGCCGTCTCGTTGCCGGCCAGTTCCAGTCCGACCAGTTGGCGTTGCGGTGACGATTTGCGGGTCACCAGCGCCTCGCGACCGACGAAGTCGTCCTCCTTGGTCTTGAGCGGCACCGTGAACCCGATGCCGGCCTCGTACGGGTCGGTCTGGTCAGAGAAGTCGTACCCGGCAAAGACCAGGCCGGCCTCGATCCGCAGGATGTCGAGGGCGTCCAGGCCCAACGGCAGGAGACCGTACGGCTGCCCGGCCTCCCACACCGCGTCCCACAGCGCCGGGGCGTGGTCGGGATGCACCCAGAGTTCGTAACCCAACTCACCGGAATAGCCGGTCCGCGAGACCAGCAGCGGGGTGCCGTTGTGTTCCCCCAACCGGCCGATCGCGAAGCGGAACCAGTTCAGGTCGCGGAAGGACGGCTGCGTCTGCGGGGTCCAGATGATCTCGGCCAGCAGATCGCGGCTGGCCGGCCCCTGTACCGCGATGTTGTGCAGTTGATCGGTGGAGGACTTCACCCACACCCGATCTAGCCCCAGTCGCTCGGCCTGCTGACGCAGCCACACGCCGCTGTAGTCGTCTCCTCCGACGAACCGGAAGTTGCTGTCCCCCAAGCGGAACACTGTGCAGTCATCGATCATGCCGCCGGTCTCGTTGCATACCGCGGAGTAGACGACCTGGCCGTGAGAGAGCTTGCGGATGTTGCGGGTGACGCAGGCCTGCAGCAGGGCCTCGGCGTCGGGCCCGAGAACCTCGAACTTCCGCAACGGGGACAGATCCATCACCGCGGCGCGCTCGCGGCAGGCCCAGTACTCCTCTTGCGGTCCATGGTTGTCATAGCTCGACGGCAGCCAGTAGCCGCGGTACTCGGTGAACTGGCGAGTCAGCGCGGAGGTACGGGAATGAAAGCCAGTCTCCTTGGTCAGCGTGGCGTCGGACTCGGGAGTGACCCGATGGGCGATGGCCATGGAGAATTTCCGTTCTGCGTCGTAGACCCGTACGTGTATGTCGGTGGGAACCCAGGCGTTGGAGGCGTCGATGTCGTCCGGACATGCCGAGGAGGCACACACGAGGTCCTTGGCCGCGCGCATCAGGACGTAGTCACCGGGCCGCGACCACGGCTCATCGAAGACCAGCATGTTGTGCGCGTCGAAAGCGGTGTTGTAGAACAGATTCAGCGCCGGCCAACCCGTGCGCGGCTCGATCGCGTAGGCCTCCAACTGGGCGTTGAAGTTGTCGCTGCAGTTGATGTGCCCGGGGTAACCCATGTCTTCGTAGTACTTCGCGTTGCAGGCCAGCCCGAACGCATCATGGCGGCCCACGGTGTCTCGCACGATCTCCACCAGGGGATTGGCGTCCTGGTCGTAGAATTTGCCGTACAGGCCGGGTTGGGGATAGGGCTGGCTCATGAAGTAGCGGGTGGTGGTCGAGTCCAGACCGCGTTCCACGCCGTCGTCCAACCGGGCACTGTCAAAGGCCAGGAAGTCCGAGCACTGCCTGCCTTCCACATCGATCACCTGGATGAACTGGCCGGCCTTGACCTCATAGCGCAGCGCCGTGGCCGCATCGATGCGCAGATCGAGCACCGGATCGGCCAGGGGCGGGGGGATCCGGGGTTCGGCCGCGGGACGAAGCACTGCGCGCCGCAGCTCCAACGACAACTCGGTCGGCGGGTTCGCTTGGGCGTCCTCGACACTCATCGCAGCGAAGGGGGCTGCCACCAGAACGGTGGCCGCGGAGCGGGCGGTGAAGCTCTCCTGGTTAGCAGCCGGTGACCACTCCCCGAACAGTCGCAGTGCACGCAGATCGTTCGCGTCGACCCGGTTGGCCGCCAGCGCGGCGAGTACGACATCGGCGCCCTGCCCGCGTTCACCTCCGTCACTCTGCGCCTTTGCAAGGGATCGCAGTGTTGCCGCCGGTGCGTCCGCCGTGATTCCGAGAGCTGCGCCGTTGCCGCCGCCGTCGCTGATGACTGACAACTCGGCGGTCTGGCGGCCCTGCGGGTCGATGACGGTCAGCCGATCCCCCGGCTCGACCCGGATGGCGGTGACCCCGCCCGGGCGGACCCGGTAGCTCTCCAGACCCGGTTCGCGGGCCACTAAACCCGGAAGCAGCAGCCTCACAGCTTCTTGACGAAGATTCGCGCCATGATCAGAGCCAGGATCGGTAGCACGATGAACAGGATCGTCGCCAGAACCGGACCCGCTTCGTAGGCAAAGAACATGTCATTCATCGGCTGACCTCCATGAGACCGGATTGCTGCATGCGCTCGCGACCGAAATCGCTGAGCTGATAGTGGAACAGGACCTTCTCTTCCCCCAGTGACTTCTCCGGGTCGATTGTGGCCTCGAGTTCCTCCAGTAGGCCGCCTGCGTACAGGTCGGTGAGCGTCAGGCGAACTGTGCCGTACCAGTAGTCACCGGACAGGCCGTAGGCGCTCATCACCTGGTCGGCGACCTCGTAGTCCCACATCGCACCGTTACGGGCGAGCAATTGCAGCATGTACCCCTTGATGTGTACGTCAGGCATGGCTACTCCCTCAGCGAACCGGACTCGACGGATTCTCCTGGACCGTTCGTGATCGTCCAGATGGCACGGCCCGGATCACCTCGAGAACGTCGCGCTTCTCGGTGAACAGGATGAAGGTGCCGGCCACGGCGATCAGGGCACCGACGATGAACTGCCAACTCGGCGCGACCAGGGTGAAGATCGTCAGCCACACCAGGGCGAACGGCCCGTAGAGAGCCGCGATGGCCTGGCCGCGGCCGACCCCGATCAGCGGGAAGGACTTGTACCAGGCCACGTAGCAGAAGCCGAAGGTCAGTCCTAGCAGCAAGAGCAGCAGCCATACCGTTGGATTGGCCAGCGCGTCGCCCATGGTGGACCACAGAGCGTCGCCACCAGCCAGTGCCCATGCGATCGGGACCCCGATAACGATCCAGATCGCTACCTCGGCGCTGAACCGCAGTGTGATGCCAACATCCGGGTCGCTGACGTCCAGCGCTCGCCCGGCGATCGCTCCCTCGAGCCCCCAACCGACGATGGCCATTGCTCCACCGACGTACCCGAGCAACCCGCCGGTCCCGGCGCCGGTGAACTCCCCGACGATGCCAGGGGCGAAGATGAACACTCCCCCTGCGACGATTACCAGGATGCCTACGGCGGCCTGCTTGGTGATCCGCTCGTTGTACCAGACCTTGGCCGCCCATGCGCCGACAATCGGGTACATGAGGGCGGCCACAGCTGCGAACGCCAGGCCCACATA
>JACCUM010000480.1 GCA_013811805.1 Geodermatophilaceae bacterium
GTCCTCAACACACGCATTCTCCCAGTTCAGGAGCACTTTTCGCTGTCACGAAACGTCGATCTCAAGATCGCGGTGAATTCTCAGGGCTGGGCATATCGGGCGCTACCGCGGTCGGCAATGTCCAAAGACGCATACGCCGCCTCCAACCAACTCCTCGGTGAAGCCGCGCTCGACATGTTTCCGTCATCAGCGCGGTGATCGGGTGAAGGGGTAGGTCGCCCAGCCCAGGCTGACCACTTGACCGTCCGGATCACGCACCAAGCGTAAACGTTCGCCCTGCAGCCGCCCGGCGACCGCACGGTAGTGATCGACACCGTCGCGCACGAATCTGGAGCCGGTCACGTCCGGATCGCTTGCAAGGCAGGCGTGCAGGCCGTCGGTCTGCCAGGTGAAGATCGTTTCCTCTGCCTCTGACCACCAACGCCCCAAGGCCCCTTCCAGCTCGTCCGGACACGGTGCGGCCAGTCCCGATGGTTCGTCGTCTTGCTCCGTCGGTGCCGGCGTCTCGATGAGCACGTCCGCGGCGACCTGGCTGATCGGTACTCCGCGGGTGACGTTCGTCATTGCGACCGCGACAGTCCGAGATGATCGGTCCATGGTTAAGGCCGCCAGGAAGCCCGGCATCGCCCCGGTGTGACCGGAGAGGATGCGATCCTCGGTGCGCTCCAAGATCAGCCCGAGTCCCCATCCTGACGTCCACCGTCGACGGTCCACGAGCACTTGCACCGTGTGCATCGCGTCGATCACCTCGGCAGGCAGCACCTCGGGCGCTCCGCCAAGCAGCGCATCTCCCCAGACCAGAAGGTCCTCCGCGGTACTCCATAGCTGACCACCAACGCCGATGGCCTCCTGCTGCATGTCTGGCTCTATATGGACCTGCTCCTGGTAAGGATCCAGGCGGTACCCGACTGCCGCGCTCTCGGGCGTGCGCCAGGTCGTTGAGGTAAGGCCGAGCGGAAGCAAGAGCTCACGGTCGATCAACATCTGACACGGCTGACCGGTGACACGTTCTGCGACCTGCCCGAGGACTGCGTAGCCGAGGTTCGAGTAGTGCCAGCGCTTTCCCGGTCGATCGATCTGCTCGGCCGCTGCCAGCGAGGCGAGCAGCTCCGGGCCGGTCGGGCCACGCATGGTTGCCCACATGTCCAGAGGCGCCTCGCGCTGCAGGCCGCCGCAATGCGACAACAGCTGCCTCAGTCGGGCCCGACCTATCGCCGTGCCGGGCAGGTACCGCTCCACGGGCTCGTCGAGATCCAACTCACCCCGCTCAGCCAGCAAGAGCATGACCGCGGATGTGAAGGTCTTCGTGATCGACCCGATGCGGTACGGCGTCTCAGGAGCGGCGACGCGGCCCCCGTCAACCTCGGCAAGCCCGACGCCTTCGACGCACAGCGTCTTGCCCGACTGGCCAACCCCAAGGATCACGCTGGGCAGCCGGTGGCTCCGCCGCACCTCATCCGCGCGCTGCCTCACCTTTGCGCCTAGCTCGTCGACCATCACACCTCGCAGGCTGTGCCATGAGTACAGACCAGTCGCCACGGTAGCGCCGACCGGGCAGCGGCACTGACCGAAATACGGGGCGCTGCGGAACCCGCCGCACGCCGGGGGGCGACTCTCTGCCTCGTTCGAGAGCTTGATTGAGTTGCGAAATCGGCCAATTCATTGAGTATCCGTGTTTAGCCTAATCGCTAGGCGGCTGGCGGACTTCCGAATGGGACAGGTCCTCTTGTTCATTATCGGATATGGCCTCCGAGCTCACTCACTGGCCAGTTGCGGGATTCCTATGGCGTGGAGGAACATGGTGAAGATTCATCGGCAGGGCCTCGGATGTGCAGCTCATTCATCCAATCCTAGGCCACGGTGCGAAGAAGATGTGTAACTGACGCTGCGTTTTTCACCGGCAAGCACCTGGCACATCAATGAACGACATTAGGTCCTGGACTCCGATCCAGCGGGCCGGATGCGTACAAACACGTTGTACGCATCGGAGGTATCGACTTCTCCATGCGGAACCGCGTGAATCGCTCTGTGACTACCCATGGGTGGGTCAGCCGTGCGCAGGCGAGCGCTCCACGGATACCCCGCACCGCACCTGGAATAACTCAAGGAGCGAGACCGGCATGTACGAGAGCCAGCGAACATTCAAGGCCTATCTCGACGATGGGGCTGCTGACATTGATCCGAACCGACCTGCGCAGCGGGGGTATGAACCCACGGTTGTGGTTGTTTTCCGGTCAGATCAACTCACTGACTCTGGCGCTGTAGTTGACGAGGGCGATCTGGTCGGGCTTGGTACCTATCTCACGGATGGCATTGGTGCGGAGGTCCGCGAGGTATTCTCGCTCCCGCTGACAGAGGAGCGTCTTGCGCGGCATTTCTTCGGTTGGTGCATGGCGCACCTACCACGTTCCTTACCAGATCGCCTCGCTGAGATTCGCGTATCGCAAACCCCATACACGAACGCTGTTTATCGCGAGAGTGAATCGTGACTGATCCGCTGCGCGTGCTCATCCGAGAATTACTGAGCAACCGGTCTGGTGCCGCGGTACCGGCCGACACCGTTCGAAGGCCGCGCCACGCCGCCCACCGCAAGCCCCGGCGACGTCGGTATCGGGTGCGGGAGCCGTGGTCGGCCGAGCGGCGGTGGCGTCGTGGCTGAGCTGGTGTGTCGCTGCGGTCTGCCGTTGGATCCGCCCCGTGGTGAGGGGTCTTGGCGGCCATGCTGTGACCCCGAGCCCGACATGGGTGTTCGGGCCGTCGCACTGGTTGGGCAGGACGCGGCGTTCTTGCGGTCTGTGCGCACGTCGGATGGTTGGCACACCGAGGGGTTGGGTGCAGCGCACCCTGACTCTTCGCCGTCGCGGGGTTGGGGCGACGTCGGGCGGTGCTGGGCGGGTGAACAGCATCCGGTGGTTGATGTTTCGGACTGGCTTGCTCAACACCGAGCGCCGGAGACCGTCGGGCGGGGCGAGCGGCGACCGGCAACTGCGGGCCGTCAGTCAAAGCGGTCGAGACGCTGATCGTGGCTGGACTCGCCTTCCTACGGCGGTGGCGGTCGTGCCGATCGTGGTTCACCTTCCCGGGGATCGGGCGCGGCAGTGACCGGACCAGGTGGACCTGGACGACTGGGCGACGCCCGGTTCCCCCGCTGGGCGGAGCTGCGTTCGGCGGCGGTCGCGTTCGCGCGACACGATTGGCCGGTTCTGCGCGGCACGTACTCGGTCATGGACGGTGGTCGCCAAGTCTGGTGCGGACGCGACGGCGCGGTTGGACTGCGCCCTGTCGACACCGACTGGTCACTCGGGTGCACAACCCGGGCGCCGGACGTGGCCCAGTGGTGGGCCGAGCAGCCGTTCAGCGTGCTGGTCGCGACTGGTTACGGGGTCGACTGCGCCGAGCTGCCCAGCCCGTTCGGGCGAAGCATGCTCAACCCGTTGCGGGCGGCCGGTGTACGGCTACCGATCATGCTCACCCCGGTCAACACCGTCGTGCTGTTCATCCAGTCGGTTCGGTGGCCACGACCGGCGTTGACCGCGCTGAGCTTGCGCTCAACAGGCAACTGGATCCCGGTACCACCCACCGAACAGGGCAACTGTTCCAGTGGCGGCTACCGCTGGCTCGTGGCACCTGGATCGGTGGATTGGCAGCTTCCCGATCTGTCGTCGGTGACCCATGTCATCGAAAGCGCCACCGGCCGATGACGACTGGATCTACCGTTGAGAACCAGGCCGCTGACGGCAGGTCTGTCGAGCGCGCAGCCAAGCCGGCATCGGTTTCGGGGACGGCGGCCAGCTCGCTTGCCTGGGCGGCCAGACCTGCCGTCAACCTGTGCTGCGTTGAGGAGGCGCCGAGGTGATGACACGTGCCAATGGCCTGCCTGGCCGGTTCACGATCTCCTAGAGCTTCGAGCTCAACGGCGTGAGCCACGAGCTGCGTTTGTTGCCGACCGGGCACAAGTGTCGACGCAATCACGGTCACAACTATGTGGTGACGGTGACCGTGACAGCTGAGCGGCTTGACGAGTACGGCTTTGTCACCGACTTCGGCGAGCTCGATGGCTTCGCGGGCGAGAGCGGTTCGATCACCGACTACTGAACGAGGTCGTGGATTTCCACCCGACCAGTGAGCTGCATGCCGCGCATCTGGGCTGTTGGTTCGTCGAGCATGTGGAGCCGTCGATCCATGGCCGGTTGGTGTCGGTGCGGGTCGCGGAGACCCGGTTGTCCTCGGCGTTGTGGGAACGGGACTTCGCGTGATGGCGTCGGCGAGGCCATCACGTCGGCGCGAGGTGCTGTTGGCCGAGCGCTTCGTGAGCTTCCAGGGAGAAGGGCCACTGACTGGGCAGCGGTGCGCGTTCGTGCGGCTGTCGCGGTGCAACTTGCGGTGCTCGTGGTGCGACACCCCGCACAGCTGGGCCTGGACCCGATTCGACCCGAAACTGGTCAGCGAGCGAGTCTGCGTCGACGAGCTGGTTCGGTGGGGGCTTGAACAGGCACGATGGCTTTCGAGCGGTACATGGGTGACCGGTACGGCCGCGTTGTGCCTGCTGCTTTCCGGGTCGCGG
>JACCUM010000483.1 GCA_013811805.1 Geodermatophilaceae bacterium
TCCGCGTGCTGCTCGACGACGTCGATGTCGTCCGGCGCCGCGGTCCGAAGCCGCCGTACGACCTCGGCGGTGTTGGCCGCGTTCGGGACGAGGAAGACCTCATCCGGCCCGCGCAGGTAGGCGATCAGGTCGTCGACGACGCCCCCGGACGGGTCGTCGCAGCACAGCGTGTACTGCGCCTGCCCAGGTCCGATCCGGTCGAGGTCGTTGCTCAGGCAGGAGTTGAGGAAGGCGGCGGCTCCCGGTCCCGACACTGTGGCCTTGCCCAGGTGCGAGACGTCGAAGATGCCCACGGCAGTTCGTACGGCAAGGTGCTCTGCCAGCACCCCCCCGCCGTCGCCGGGGTACTCGACGGGCATCGTCCACCCGCCGAAGTCCGCCCATTTCGCGCCGAGTGCCTCGTGCCGGCCATGGAGCGGGGAGCGCTGCGCGGTCATGGGTGGACACGCTAGCGGCCGGGCCGGCCGCCCTCCGGCGATGCATAGAGGCGGTGCCCTCCGGATAGCATCCGTGGAATGCCCACCTTGCACGTCATCGACAAAGCCCTGGCCTCGCTCACCGCCGACGCCATCATCGTCGGGATCGGCAAGGGCAAGACGCGTCCGCTGCTGACCCCGGGTGCACAGGCAGTCGACGACGTGTTGGATGGAAAACTGCCGGAAGCCCTGAAGGTGCTGTCCGCCTCCGGCTCCGAGGGAGAGGTCACCCGGATCGCCACGCTCGGGGCCGGCCCGTTCCCGGTCGTAGCCGCGGTCGGGCTCGGTGCCCCGGACGAGGGTGGCAGGTATTCGGCCGAGAGCATTCGCCGCGCCGCCGGGTCGGCCGTACGAACGTTGCGCGGGCGACGGAATGTCCTGAACGCGCTGGCCTACGAAGCCGACGCCACCGAGGGTTCCCTCGACCGGATCCGGGCCGCCGGCGAGGGTGCGCTGCTGGGGAGCTACCGCTACCTGGCGTACAAGTCGAAGACGCCGCCGGCTCGAGACACTCCTGCGCAGCGGGTCGACCTGCTTGTCGCTAACGCCAAGGATCCCGCGCTCAAGGCCGAGCTGCGGCGGATCCAGGCCGTCTTCACGGCGGTCACCTTCACCCGCGACCTGGTCAATGCCCCGCCGAACGATCTCTATCCCGCCGAGTTCGCCCGCCGCGCCGAGGTGGCCGGAAAGGCGGCTGGATTGAGGATCGAGATCCTGAACGAGAAGGCGCTGGCCAAGGGTCGCTACGGCGGGGTGCTGGCCGTCGGCTCCGGCTCGGACCGCAAACCCCGATTGGTCCGGATGCATTACAAGCCGACCGTCCGCGCGATCTGCAAGATCGCCATCGTCGGCAAGGGCATCACGTTCGACTCGGGCGGTATCTCGATCAAGCCCGCGGCGAAGATGGATGAGATGAAGTCCGACATGGCCGGTGCGGCAGCGATGGTCGCCACAGCGTGTCTGATCGCCGAACTGGGTCTGCCGGTCGAGCTGATCGCCACCATCCCGATGGCCGAGAACCTGCCCAGCGGCACCGCCTACCGGCCGGCTGACGTAATCACTTTCCGCAACGGCAAGACCGCCGAGATCACCAACACCGACGCCGAGGGCCGTGTCGTCCTGGCTGACGCGATCGCGCGAGCCTGCGAGGACGCGCCGGACTGGCTGATCGAGACATCGACGCTGACCGGCGCGGCTCGAATTGCCTTGGGTGCCCGGACGGCCGGCGTGATGGGCAGCGATGACCTCCGCGGCCGGGTCATCGCTGCAAGTGAGCGATCCGGTGAGGCGATGTGGGCGATGCCGATGCCGCCGGAGCTGCGAAAGGGCCTGAACTCCTCGGTGGCCGACCTGATCAACGCGAACACCGACCGGCTCGGCGGGATGCTGGTCGGCGGGCATTTCCTGTCCGAGTTCGTCTCCGAGGGCACCGAGTGGGCGCACATCGACATCGCCGGTCCGGCGTTCAACTCGGGTAGCGCGTGGGGGTACAACCCCAAGGGCGGCACCGGCGTTCCGATCCGAACGCTGCTGGCCACGATCGAGGATCTGATCACCGACGCTCCTGTCGGCTGAGCGCACCTTCGAGGCTCGCACCGCCGATACGCTGAGCCGATGATCGGCGTCACCGGAGCGACCGGCGAGGTCGGGGGCCGGGTCGCTCGGCGTCTTGCCGATGCGGGTCATCAGCAACGGCTGATAGTGCGAGACGCATCGCGGGCCCCGGCGCTACCAGGCGCGCAGATATCCCAGTTTGGCGGGTACGCCGACATGGCCGGCATGCGAACGGCGTTCGGTGGCCTCTCGACGCTATTTCTCGTCTCGGCGCGAGAGTCCGAGGATCGAGTCGAGCAGCACAAACATGCGATCGACGCTGCTGCTGCAGCCGGCGTCGAGCGAGTCGTCTACCTCTCCTTCCTCGGTGCCGCAGCGGATGCGACGTTCACGTTCGCCCGAGACCACTTCCGCACCGAGCAGCATCTCCGTGCGAGCGGACTCGACTTCACTTTCTCGCGCCAGAACCTCTACCTGGATCTGGTCCCGTTGCTCGGTGGCTCGGAGGGGGTGATCCGCGGTCCCGCCGGAAGTGGTCGGCTGGCTCCGGTGCTGCGAGACGACGTGGCCGACGCACTCCTGACCATGCTCACTGAGCCCGGTCATGAGGGGGCGGTCTACGAGCTGACCGGACCTGAGTCGCTCAGCCTGAGCGAGTTGGCAGCAGAGATCAGCCGATACTCCGCACGGCCGGTGACCTTCGAGAACGAGACGCTCGAGCAGGCGCACTCAGCGCGAGCGAAGTACGGCGCGCCGGAATGGGAAGTCGCTGGCTGGATCAGTACGTACACGGCTATCGCTGCAGGTGAACTCGACGTCGTCACCAGCCATGTCCAACGGCTGGCCGGTCACGAGCCGATCGGCGTTCGCGAGTTCCTCGGCCGCCAGCCACGCCGATAACCCCGTCGGGGAGGCGGCTCTGGAGTCGCGGCCTTGCCAGGTGGTGACGCAAGCTTCGTTTCCCACCCGTCGGCCGGGCTCGTCCACGTATCCGAGTACTGCCCTTCCAGAACCGGCGGACCGAGGGGATGTCCACGGCGTCGAAGGCGATCTCGTGCGTCTGCACCGATCGTGGCTGCGGGTCGCCTACGCCGGGGTCGGTCCGCTGCCCGCCGTCGCCGACCGCGTCGTAGAGTCGTCGTGCGAGGTCTATGTCGCGCGGCGTCACCGAGGCGGTCTCCGGTGACTGAGCCGTGAGAAACACCCGATCCGGACGTAGGTCCAACGACAGGGGTCCTCCCTCGTCACCGGCTGCGGCAGCCGCGTGTGCCGCAACGGCTACGGCCTCGGTCAACGAGGTGACGGCCACGGAGGTGCGCAGGGCGCCGAGGAGGTAGCGCCATCCCGCCCGCTCACGGCGTCGGAGATGGTTCGGCTATCCATCAGATCAGCCTGGGCTGCTGCCGTTGTTCTTCTGGCGGGCCGACCATTCCCGCATCCGGTCCGGGTAGCCCAGCACAGCGGCGTCGTAGACCGGGATGGCCAGTTTGCGAGCCAGCTTCTGGGCACCGTCGGGACCATCGATGCGGCGCCGGGTCCATTCGCCGTCGGCGGCCACGAAGACCACGGTCGCCTCGGTCACTGCCGTGCGCGGCTCGACAAAGGCCTCGACTCCCTGGCGCGAGGCCGCGAAGGCCTCGAGATGTGCGGTGTCGGCGCTGCTGGACTCCCGCAGTGTGCCCGGTCGTTTCTTGCGGCCAAACAGTGCCACGTGGCCTCCCATCTCCTGCTGAGCCGTCAACGATAGGGCGCAAGCCCGGCTGACGCCGACAGTGGCAGGATGGGTCAGCGGACATGTCGTCGAGCACCACAGTGGAGGACGCGCGTGAGTGAGCCGAGCACGAGCCCAGCGGATCTGGTCATCCTCGGAGGTGGTTCCGGCGGGTATGCGGCGGCGTTCCGAGCAGCCGAGCTCGGCATGTCGGTGGTGCTCATCGAAAAGGACAAGGTCGGCGGCACCTGCCTGCATCGGGGCTGCATCCCGACCAAGGCGCTCCTGCACGCGGCCGAGGTCGCCGACAGTGCCCGCGAAGGTGAACAGTTCGGCGTCAAGACCACACTTGCCGGAATAGACATGGCCGGCGTCAACGCCTACAAGGACGGCGTCACCGCGCGGCTGTACAAAGGCCTGCAGGGACTGGTCAAGGCGCGCAAGGTCACCTACGTCGAGGGCGAAGGGCGCCTGGTCTCCCCCACCGCCGTACAGGTCGGCGAGCAGACCTACGAGGGTCGCCACGTCCTGCTTGCCACCGGCAGCTACGCGCGCTCGTTGCCCGGCCTCGACATCGACGGTCAGCGGGTGATCACCAGTGATCACGCACTGCGCCTGGAACATGTACCAGCCTCCGTCGTCATCCTGGGTGGCGGCGTGATCGGTTGCGAGTTCGCCAGTGTCTGGAAGTCCTTCGGCGCAGACGTCACGATCGTGGAAGCGTTCCCCCACCTGGTACCACTGGAGGACGAGTCCTCGTCCAAGCTGCTGGAGCGGGCTTTCCGCAAACGAAAGATCGCGTTCGAACTGGGCACCCGGTTTGCCGGGGTTGAGTCGACCGACAACGGAGTGACCGTCTCCCTGGAGAGCGGCAAGACGATCGAGGCCGAGCTGCTCCTCGTGGCCGTGGGACGCGGCCCAGTTTCCGAGGGACTGGGGTACGAGGAGAACGGAGTCACCACCGACCGCGGTTTCGTGGTCGTCGACGAGCTGTGCCAGACCTCGGTCCCGACCATCTCCGCGGTCGGCGACCTGGTTCCGACGCTGCAGTTGGCCCACGTCGGATTCGGCGAGGGCATCCTGGTCGCCGAGCGGCTGGCCGGCCTCCCGGTGGTCCCTCTCGACTACGCCGGGGTCCCGCGGATCACCTACTCCGAACCCGAGGTCGCCTCGGTTGGTCTCACCGAGACGCAGGCCCGTGAGAGGTACGGCGACATCGAGGCCCTGACCTACGACCTCGGCGGCAACGGTAAGAGTCAGATCCTCAAGACCCAGGGCGCGGTGCGGCTGATCCGCGCGAAGGACGGCCCGGTGGTGGGCGTCCACATGGTCGGCTCCCGGGTCGGAGAGCTGATCGCCGAGGCCATGTTGATCTACAACTGGGAGGCGTTGCCCGACGAGGTCGCAAGCCTCATTCATCCGCACCCGACGCAATCCGAAGCACTCGGCGAGGCGCACCTCGCCCTGGCCGGAAAGCCTCTACACGTGCACGGCTGATTTCTCCTGTCAGCACCACATCCCCATCGACCAAGACCCTCCACCGCCCGCCGCCACAACCTCAGAGGAGCCATCACCACCATGCCGACCTCCGTCACCATGCCCCAGCTGGGCGAGAGCGTCACCGAGGGCACGGTCACCCGTTGGCTGAAGCAGGAGGGTGACGAGGTTGCGGCCGACGAACCGTTGCTCGAGGTCAGCACCGACAAGGTGGACACCGAAATCCCGGCACCGGCCAGCGGAGTCCTGCAGAAGATCATGGTCGCCGAGGACGAGACCGTTCAGGTCGGAGCCGAACTGGCGATCATCGGCGATGGAGGTGAGTCCGGCGCTGCCGAGCAGTCCTCGCAGACGCAATCCGCACCGGCCGAGCAGCCGGAAAGCCAGGAGGCGGCACCGGAGCAGCAACCAACTGACGACGCGGCAGCAGAGCAGCCGCCACCCCAACAGGCACAACCTGAATCGGAGCCGGCCGGATCGCAGGGCCCTCAGCCGACTCGACCTGATCAGGCTCCGGCAGAGGCGTTCGGACAGGATCAGGAGCAACCACCCGCGGCGCAGGCCTCGCCACCGCAGTCCGCCGACGGTCGCGGCGGGTCCGACACCGGTACCCGGGTAACGATGCCCGCGTTGGGCGAGAGCGTCACCGAGGGCACGGTCACCCGTTGGCTCAAGGCGGTGGGCGACAGCGTCGAGGCCGACGAGCCGTTGCTGGAGGTCAGCACCGACAAGGTCGACACCGAGATCCCGGCACCGACCGGCGGGACCCTGCTCACGATCACGGTCAACGAGGACGAGACCGTTCAGGTGGGTGCCGAACTCGCGGTGATCGGCACCGCCGGGGGATCGGAGACCCCGCCCTCGGAGACCCCATCCTCGGAGACCCCGCCCTCGGAAACTGCGGACCCCGATGCGTCGGCCGCGAATTCGCAAGGCTCCGATGCTCCAGCCTCCGATGCCCCAGCTTCCGACGCTCAGGCACCGGCCGAACCCGAGGCGGCCGAACCGGCACCGGCCCTGCGCGAGGAAACCGCCGCGGCACCGGACGCCGAGGCACCCAGCGAATCACCTGCCGGTCAGACCGAACCGGGAAGCCAGCCGAGTGCCCAGCAGCAGACCCAGCGTGGCCCGGCCGAGCCCGGCCCCAGTCAAGGGGAACAGCCCCCACCCGCCGCTGCGACGCCCGGAGCCGGCCCGAGCCCCGATGGCGGCGCGTACGTCACGCCGTTGGTTCGCAAATTGGCCACCGAACACAAGGTCGACCTGTCCTCGGTCACCGGTACCGGAGTCGGCGGGCGGATCCGCAAGCAGGACGTTCTCGAAGCAGCCAGCCGCGGCAGCCAGCCGGCGGGGACCGAGCCGGCCACGGCACGTCAACCGGCCCAGCCCGGCACGACCCCGCAGCAGGAGCCCGCCTCGACCGCTGTTACGTCGGATTCGGCGGGCACCGAACCCAGCAAGCGCGGGCGGACCGAGAAACTGACTCGACTCCGGTCGCTGATCGGCAAGCGGATGATCGAGTCGTTGCAGGTCAGTGCCCAACTGACCACTGTGGTAGAGGTCGACATCACCGGCGTGGCCAAGCTGCGCGACCGGGTGAAGCACGATTTCCTCGCTCGGGAGGGTGTGAAGCTGTCCTTTCTGCCCTTCTTCGCGTTGGCCGCAGTGGAAGCGCTTAAAGCGCACCCGATGGTGAACTCGTCCATCGACTCCGAGGCGGGCACGATCACTTATCACGACAGTGAGAACCTCGGTATCGCCGTGGACACCGAGCGCGGCCTCCTGGTCCCGGTGATCCACAACGCCGGTGACCTGAACCTCGGCGGCATGGCCCGCAAGATCTCCGATCTCGCCGAGCGGACCCGCAACAACAAGGTGACGCCCGATGAACTCGGTGGCGGGACCTTCACGCTGACCAACACCGGTAGCCGTGGGGCACTGTTCGACACTCCGATCATCAATCAGCCGCAGGTCGCGATCCTCGGTACCGGCACCGTTGTCAAGCGCCCAGTCGTCGTCGACGACCCGAACCTCGGGGAGATCGTGACCGTCCGTTCGATGGTCTACCTGGCACTGACCTACGACCACCGGATCGTGGACGGCGCGGATGCGGCTCGGTTCCTGGTGACCATGAAGGAGCGACTCGAGACCGGAGACTTCGAGTCCTCGCTCGGACTGTTCTGACCGAGCCTCACGCACCGGTATGCGCATGAGCGCGTGAAGGTCGCCATCACCGGCGCCTCCGGGCTGATCGGTACCAGTGGGAACCGGCTGCACGACACCTGGACCCGATCGCCCTGGCCGATGTGGACGGGGTCGTGCACCTCGCCGGCGCTGGCATCGCCGACAAACGCTGGACCCAGGCTCGTCGACGCGAGGTGCTCGACAGCCGAGTGGACGGTATGACGACCGTAGCCCAGGCATTGGCGGCTGCACAGCCGCGGCCGCGTTTCCTCGTCTCCGCCTCCGCGGTCGGATGGTACGGCGACACCGGGGATCGGCCGGTCGACGAGACGGAATCCGCCGGCACCGGCTTTCTGGCCGATGTCTGCCGGCGTTGGGAAGCAGCAGCCCAGCCGGCCGTGGGATGCCGGGGTACGAGTCACCTTCCCGGGCACCGGGTTGGTGCTCTCCCGGCGCGGTGGACTCATGGGCCGGCTGCTTGCGCTGTTCAAGCTGGGTCTGGGCGGCAGGCTCGGCTCGGGTCGCCAATACTGGCCATGGATCAGCCCTTCCCGACGAGGTGTCCGCGTTGCGATTCCTGATCACGTCAGACCTGTCCGGACGGGTCAATCTCACCGGCCCCGAGCCGGTCACCAACGCCGAGTTCACCAAGACTCTAGGCTCGGTGCTGGCCCGCCCGACACTCGCCGCCGTGCCCGGATTTGCCCTGAAACTGGTGGTCGGCGACTTCGCCGAGGAGGGTGTCCTGGCCGGTCAGCAGGCCCTACCGCGTGTCCTGACGCGGGCCGGGTTCGACTTCGCTCATCCGAGCTTGCGGCGGGCCTTGGAAGCGATCACCGCTTCGGCGACCGATCAGCCCAGCCGCTGGGCGGTGTGAATCCGCCAGCCGCCCTCGCTCAGGACGAGTGTCATGTCCACCGCGGCGGGTCCGCGCCCTGGATGGATGGCCAGCGCCTCGGCGCGGGTGTCGAGCGCGGGAACGGTCTCGTAGTCCCCGAACTCGTCGGTGAGTTGCACAGTGGCGTGGTCGCCCTGCACTTCCACGTCGAGAATTTCCAGCACTCGTGGCGAGAAGCCGCGAAGCACCTGTCCGGCCTCGGTCAGCCGGGTCAGCTCGGCCAGATCAGCGGCCAACTGCGGGCTGTCCGCGCTGAAGACCTGATCGAGCAGCGGGGTAGCGCCGGTACCGAAGGCCAGGGCGCGCCGCTCGTACAACAGGCTCAGCAGCGCCGCCCAGGCAGCCGGAGACTCGGGTACCGCGCGCTCGTCGGGTACGGCCCGCTCGTCGGCAGCGACGTCCGTAGCGTCGGAGCCCGAGCCCGGCTCGGTGTCACCGGCTTGCCTCGACACTGCGCCGAGCGGGCCGCCGGCCTGTGCCGGCACGGATTTCGATGCGTTCCAACCGAGACCGAGGACGACGACGGCCAGGACCGCCAGCGCCGCGAGGGCGCTCACGACCGCCCGTCGCGGGACGACGCGTGCCGCCGAGCGCAGCCGCGACGGGGGGGCATAGCCGATTTCAGGTACGGGGTGGCGCAGGGCACTGCGCCGCTCCTCCCGCTCGCGACGAGTGCTCGGCGTCGCCGCATGTCGCGCTGAGCTCCCACGGCGTACTTCGCCGGCGATGTCAGTGGATGCGGTACGCGATGGGTTGTTCGATGACTCCTGTCCGGCACCGCACACTCCGGAGACTGCCGACCCAGTGCGGAAGGGGTCCTCGTCGAGAGGCGGCAGATCCGGCCACACGTAGGGCCCGGCAAGGTGCAACGGCTCCGGCTCCACGGCATCACGTACGTCTGCGGCGAAGGCCTGTGCGCTGCCCCGATGTCTGGGTTGTTCGGACAGGCCGCGCGCGATCACGTGGGCCAACGAAGCCGGCGTACTGGCATGCAGCGGGCGCAGGTCGACCCCGGAACCCGCTGCGGCCAACTCCCAGACGTCCGCGCCGCCGCCGGCGGCCCACGGTGGGCGGCCAGTCAGCGCATGGAAGCCGATCGCCGCCACCCCGAAGACGTCCGAAGCTTTCGTGACCGGCCCACCGCGGGCAACCGACGGATCGAGGTACTCAAGCCGCGCAGCCGCCGGACCTGGCGCAGCCAAGCTCTGCCAGACGCCGAGATCGGTCAGCACGGGTCGGCCATCGGGGGTGACGATCACCGCACTCGGGGTGAGGCTGCCGTGCAACAGCTCTGCATCGTGGGCTTCCCCGAGGCCGTCGGCCACCGGCGTGAGCAGGGTGACCACTTCCGCGCCGCTGAGGTGCTCCCGTTCGGTGAGCAGCGTTGCCAGGCTCACCCCGGTGATGAACTCCTGGACGAGCACCACCCTGGATCGGTCTCGGCGCACGTCGAGCAGGCGGGCCACGTGCGGGTGCACGAAGTCGTGCAGCCGCGGCCAGCTGAGCTGGTCGGTGTCGACGGATTCGTCGGTGAGCCACTTGAGCGCAACGTCGGCTCCACCGCTGTCGGGCCGGGCCCGCCACACCTCACCCGTCGCGCCGAAGCCGACGAGCTCGACCAGGGTGAATCCCTCGAGGCTGCGCCGCATGTAGGGCGACGCTAGGCCCCGACGGTGGCGCCGCGCTGAGGTTGTCCACAGCCCGACCGTCCACCAGCCTTGGCCACGCGATCAGCCGAAGGGCAGGGGCTGCTGCGGTGGGCCGTGCGTCGGGTCGACCCCATCGAACAGGCTGCTCACCGATTCGCCGACATGACTGCGTTGGATGGCCTCGGCGAACAAGGTCGCGACGGATCGGACCTGCAGGTTCTCCCACACGTGATCCGGCGGTGGCACGGTGTCGGTGGTGACCACCTCGTGCACCATCGGGTGGCTGCCCAACAGGTCCACCGCCTTGCCCGTGAACAGCCCGTGCGTGCAGGCGACCGACGCGCCGGTGGCCCCGTCGTCGGAGAGCCTGTTGAGCAACTCGACGATGGAGCTGCCCGTGGCGATCTCGTCGTCGAGCACGATCGCATGCCGGCCCGCGACATCGCCGACGATGGCGTCGATGATTACCCGGTCGTCGGCCAGCCGGCGTTTGCTTCCGGCAGCGACCGGCGTACCGAGCAGCCGAGCGAATTGGGTTGCGGTCTTGGCGTTTCCGAGGTCGGGCGAGACGACAACGGTGTGGCTGAGGTCGCGACCGCGGAAGTGCTCGGCAAGTTCACCGATGGCGGTGAGGTGATCGACCGGTACGCCGAAGAAACCGTGCACCTGCGGGGCGTGCAGGGCCATCGTGATGACCCGATTGGCCCCGGCCGTGATCAGCAGATCGGCGACCAGGCGTCCGCCGATGGAGATGCGTGAGGCGTCCTTCTTGTCCGACCGGGCGTAGGCGTAGTGCGGGATCACGGCGGTGATCTGGGAGGCTGAGGCACCGCGCGCCGCATCCAACATCAGCAGCAGTTCCATCAGATGTTCTTGGGTGGGCGGGACCAGAGGCTGAACGACATAGACGTCGCGTTGGCGGCAGTTGGCCTGCAGCTGGACCTGGAGGCAGTCGTTGCTGAACCTGATGATCGAGGCAGGCGAGAGCTCCACCCCGAGGTGAGCACAGATTCGCTGGGCAAACCGGGGATGGGCATTGCCGCTGAAGACGACGATTTCGCGCACCGCGGATCACCATACGGTTTGACCCCGGGCATCAGGTGGCTGGCTTCGCTCGGCCGCTCGAGTTCTCAGTCCGGGCGAGCTTGCTCGGCCACCATATGGCTCTGCCGATGTCGTAGGTCAACGCAGGGACGAGCAGCGACCGTACGACCGTGGTGTCCAGCAGCACACCGAAGGCCACGACGAATGCGATCTGGGCGAGGAAGAGGATCGGGATGACTCCCAGCGCGGCAAAGGTCGCCGCGAGAACGATCCCCGCCGAGGTGATCACCCCACCCGTGACCCGGAGCCCGGCCAGGATGCCCGGCCGGGTTCGGAGTTTGAGCGATTCCTCGCGCACCCGGGTCATGAGGAAGATGTTGTAGTCGATCCCGAGGGCGACCAGGAACACGAACCCGAACAGCGGGACAGCGGGGTCAGCCGGTGGCCAGCCGAAGATGTGGGCGAACACGACCTCGGCGATGCCGAGGGTGGCCAGATAGGACAGCACGACCGTCGCGATCAGCAGCAGCGGAGCGACGATGGCACGCAACAGCAGCGCGAGGACCATAAAGACCACGAGCAGCACGATCGGGATGATCAGGTATAGGTCGCGCTCAGCGGTGTCCTGGGTGTCGAGGTTGATCGCGGTGAACCCGCCGACCAGGGCGCTGCCGTCACCCACGTCACCCACCACGGCGCGCAATTCACGGATCGCCTGGTAGCCCACCTCGCCGTCGGCGGTGACGCCGAGTACGGCGTTGATCTCGACCAGTCCGTCGACGACCTTGGGCTCGCCATCTGGGGGTCCGGGCGCGCCCGAAGGTGCGCCCGGAGGTGGCTCGGTCGTCACCGCGACGGAGTCGACTGCGTCCACCGACTCGGCGGCGGCGACCAGGTCGTCCAGGTCGTCTTCTGGCCCGATGATGACGGCTGGAGACCCAGCCCCGTCTGGAAAGTGTCGACCCAACGCCTCCTGTCCGGCGACCGAATCCACGTCGCTCAGGAAAATGTCGGTCTGCGAGGCACCACCCACCCGAAGCTGCAGTACGAACAATGCGGCGATCAACAGCAGCAGCGAGGTGGCGATCCAGACCCGACGGGGGTGCGTGCGCACCAGATCGGCGACCTTCGACCAGATCCCGTGCATACCAGGAGTGGCGTCATCCTTTCGCGGCTTTCGCGGCCAGAACGCACCGCGGCCGAGCAGGGCGAGGACGGCGGGTAGGTAGGTCAGCTGAACCAGCAGGGACGACCCGATGCCGATGGCCGCCACCGGGCCCAGGCCACGGTTGGAGTTGAGATCGGAGAAGAGCAGGCAGAGGACACCGAGGATGACGGTGACCGCGGATGCCACGATCGGAGCCACGGCCCCGCGCAGCGCCTTGTGGATCGCGTCGTACCTGTCCTGGCTGTGGTGCAGTTCCTCCCGGAACCGCGAGACGACGAGCAGCGCGTAGTCGGTGGAGGCGCCGAAAACGAGGATCAACAGGATCCCCTGGCTCTGGCCGTTGAGGGTGATCACGTCGGCCTTGACGAGTCCGTACACGGCCGCCGCGGAGACGCCCAGAGCCAGTGCGGCACCGACGAGGACGAGGACGGGCAGGACCGGACTCCGGTAGACCAGCACCAGGATGATCGCCACGACGAGCGCGGTGACGATGACCAGGAAGCCGTCGATGTCACCGAAAGCCTCACCGAAGTCGGCGAATATCCCACCCGGGCCGGCCACGGAAACGAACTCGATGTCGTTGTCCGCAACGATGTCCCGGATGTCAGTGACGACCGTGCTCAACTCGTCACCGAGGTCGGCGTCGAGCGGAACGATGAGCTGCAGCGCCTGGCCGTCCTCCGACGGGATGGGCGGCGAGACGTCGCCCACGAGACCGTCCAGTTCGCCGATCTGTTCGACATCGTCCTCAGCCGCGGTGATGTCGCCGGGTGTGATCCCGGACTCGCGCTCGTAGACGACGATCGCCGGGATGATCTCGGCCTCGGCGAAGCTCTGCTGTAGCTCGATGACCTTCGTCGACTCCGCGGTCGTCGGCAGGAAGGCGGCGTTGTCGTTCTCGGCCACGCCGGCCAGTTGTCCCTGGAACGAGCCGAGGGGTCCTCCGACGGCCAGCCAGACCAGAACGAGGACTGCCGGTAGGACCCACCGCCGCCGCCGGGCCCCGGAGGTCGTCTGGTGGTCAACGGACGTCACTTCGCGCGGCATGAGATCCCTCGAGGCGGTCCCGGCGGTCTCGTCAGCGCGCTGACGACTGGTCAGGACCGAGACTATTGAGCACTTGCGACATGTCCGCATAAGGGTTCCGCCCGAGGACGACGATGGTCGGTGCGGACTAACCTGGAGAGATGAGCGCCCCCCTCGTATTCATCTGGGCGGGCTCGGTCGACTACGTGCAGGCCTGGGAACGCCAACAGCATCTGCACGCTCGCCGAGTGGACGACCGGTCGCCGGACACCGTGCTGCTCCTGGAGCATCCAGCCGTCTACACCGCCGGAAAGCGCACCGAGGCCCACGAGCGCCCGACGGATGCCACCCCGGTCGTCGATGTCGATCGCGGCGGAAAGATCACTTGGCACGGCCCCGGCCAGCTCGTGGGCTACCCGATCGTCGCGCTTGCCAAACCGATGGACGTCGTCGCCTATGTGCGACGGCTTGAAGAAGCGCTGATCGAGGTCTGCGCCGACCTAGGTGTGCCGGCCGGTCAGATCGAGGGCCGCAGCGGCGTGTGGCTTCGCGCCGACGGGGCGCGGCCGGACCGAAAGATCGCGGCGATCGGTATCCGAGTCTCCCGAGGGGTGACGATGCACGGCTTCGCCGTCAACTGCAATCCGGACCTCAGCGCGTACGACCGGATCGTTCCGTGCGGGATCAGCGACGCGTCGGTGACCTCGCTGAGCAAGGAGCTTCACCGCGAGGTCACCGTCGCTGAGATCCTGCCGTTGGTCGAGAGCCGGCTCACAGAGGCACTCTCGCCTGAGCACACCCGCGCTGCCTGAACGTTCAAACGCTACTGGCGCGCGACCCGAAGTACTCGCGTTCGGCGTCGGTACGGGCTGTGGATGCGGCGCGTACCCAGGCTCTACGAGCCTCGTGGGTGCGGCCGAGCCGGTCGAGCAATTGGGCCCGCGCCGCATGGGCGTAGCAGTACTTCTCCAACCCGCCCAGGGCCATGACTTCGTCCAGATCGGCGAGTCCAACAGCTGGGCCGTGTAGATAGGACAGTGCCTGGCAGCGTCCTAGGGCCATGACCGGGCTCGGCTCGAGTTCCAGCAGATCGCCGTACAGCTCGACGATCCTTGACCAGTCGGTGGCCTCGAAACTGGGCGCTCGTGCGTGTTCGGCGGCGATGGCGGCCTGCCTGGCAAATGGCCCGGACGTGGCTCCGCCGGCGGCAAAGGTGGTACAGCGCTGAGCTTCTGCCGTCATCTCTCGGTTCCAGGAATTGCGGTCGACATCCTCGAGCAACACCTGTACGCCGTTAGCTGTGACCCGCGACCCGGCACGGGCCTGGCTGAAAAGGAGCAATCCCAGCAGGGCGGCATTCTCCCGGTCCATGGGTCTGGCTCGATTCAGCGAACGTGCCAGATGCAGTGCCCGGTCGGCCAGTTCGTCGTCACGCAGCTGAGAGCCGCTGGCCGCCGTATGCCCGAGCGAGTACGCCAGCTGAACCGCTCGCCGTACGACCGGCATTCGATCATCGACGGCCAGGTCGTCGGGAAGATCGAGGTCGACGCCGGAGACCGCGATCCGCTTCTTTGCTCTCGTCAATCGGGCCGCCATCGTCGATTCAGAGACCAGGAAACCGGCTGCAATGGTCGATGTGGTTGCACCGCAACCTATTCGGAGCATCAAGGCAACCTGCGCCTCAGTAGTCAACGCCGGATGGCAACAGAGGACGACAAGTCGGAGGTCGTCGTCCTGCACGACCGGCTCGATCAGTTCATTTTCCGGGCCCTCGACGACGGTGGCTTGGGTGACGGCCAGAGCAGTGAGTCTGTTGCGCAGAACCGCGGCCCGACGGATCCGGTCCACGGCCCGGCGCCGGGCCACCGTGAGCAGCCATGCTTCCACCGATTCCGGGACTCCGGTGTCCGGCCAGGTTTGTAGCGCCAGCAGGAACGCGTCGGCCGTAGCTTCTTCGGCGATGTCGAGATCGCGTGCCAGCCGGAGCGTGGCAGCCAGCACGCGCCCCCAGTGTTCCCGTTGGGCCGCTTCAGTCGCGGCAGCGACCTCGCTAGGCAACCGGCTCAGGACGCGTCGAACTCCCAAACCGGGCGCAACTCGACGTACCCATGCGGAGCCGGGCAGAGCTTCGCGAATTCGAGTGCCTGGGCATCATCCTTGGCGCTCAAGAGGTAATAGCCGCCGAGGACCTCCTTGACGTCGGGCAACGGGTTGTCCACGACTGCGACGTCATCGCTACGGGTGTTGCGCAGGAAGGTTGCCGTTGGAAGCGGCTGGAGCGCCTCACCCCCCAGGATCTCCCCACCCGCCTTGGCCACCGATTCAGCAAAGTCCCCGTGCATCTGCATGGCGGCCGCGAAGTCCGCTTCGTCGGCGGTCGCGTAGGCCTCTTGGTTCTCGACGATCGTGATCATGTACTTCGTCATGGTGCTCACCTTTCTCGTACGGCCGGCCGGTTGCCTGGTCCGTCAGCGAGTAGTCGAGCAGCCGCCCGAGAAATCGACGGCTACTGGTCAGAAGTATTGCGGGAGTTAGGACCGGCTTGGGTAGGTACGGCCAGCTTGGTCCTGTGGCTGGGTCTCATACGGAAGTACGCAGCAACGGAGCGTAGTGGTCGTCGGGTCACGTTTCGGCGGCAGGCCAGCTGTTTCGTACGTGGCCGGGACCGCAGAAACTCCTGCTATGAATCTGATCAAAGGTCTTGCGCAGTAGCCGAATACAGGTAGACTCGAACACATGTTCGAAGACGCCGGTACGGTCAGTCACGAACCGATCGGCGCTGAGTCCTGGGACCGGTACGAGGAGGAGATCAGCGAAGCGGAATGGCTGGCCGACCAGCGCTACAAGCAACGCGCCGAGCAGGTCACCGACCTGACCGACTCCGAGGCCATCACCGAGCTTGTCAAACTCGAAGCCTCCCTCGCCGCCCAGCACGCCCGCCGAGCCCGGCTGGTCGCCCACGTGGCTGGGCACCGTCCTGTCGCGGCCGACCGGCCTGCAGACCAACCAGGCGCAGCGGCCACTCAGTGCGCAGACGATCAGGTGCCGGAGGTGCTGGACGTGTCGGAGTGGCTACCGCACGAGTTGCAGATGGCCCACCCCTACTCGTGGACCGCCGTGCAGGATCTGGTGGCGACCTCGCTGGTGTTGACCGGCCGGCTCTCGGCGACGCTGGGCCTGTTGCGGGCCGGTCGGATCGACTACGTCCGGGCCCGGATCCTCGCCGATCAGCTCGGGACCACCAGCACCGAAGTCGCGCACACCGTGG
>JACCUM010000493.1 GCA_013811805.1 Geodermatophilaceae bacterium
ACCGAATGGCAACGGCTGCCGCAGGGCTCGGTTTCGCCGTCGCGGCTCCTGCCTGGACAGCGCTCGGACACGCTCGGCGGGGCTTGCCTCGGTCTGCATGCCGACCATGACGAGATACTAGGTCGCAAGCCTCAGCATCGGACCAGACAGGAGTACGGCGACACGTGTGCGGACTAGTGGGATTCCTGAGCTTCGAAGGTCAGGCCAAGACCCGGCTCGATGACGTCACCGAGGCTCTCGGGTGCCTGCATCACCGCGGGCCCGACGACCGGGATGTCTGGAGCGACGACCATGTCGTCCTGGGGTTCAACCGGCTGTCGATCATCGACGTCGACGGCAGCCCGCAACCGCTGCCCTATGCCGAGGGCCGCTATCGGATCCTGTTCAACGGCGAGATCTACAACTACGTCGAACTGCGTGCTGAGCTCACCCGCGAGTTCGGTGCAACCTTTGCCACCGAGGGTGACACAGAATCGATCCTGGCCGCATACCATTTCCTCGGCGAGAAATGCGTCGACCGGTTGCGTGGAATGTTCGCCTTTGTGATTTGGGACAGCTTGGAGTGCAAGGCCTTCGGGGCCCGTGATCCGTTCGGGATCAAGCCCTTGTACGTCGCCGGCGACTCACTCGGCTGCTACGTGGCCAGCGAGAAGAAAGCATTGCTCCAACTCCTGGGCACCGAGTCCGGCGGCGTGGACCATCGCGCGCTCCAGCAGTACCTCACGCTGCAGTACGTACCCGAGCCTGCCTCCATGCACGAAGGCATCCGACGGCTCGAGAGCGGCACCTGCTTCTCCATCGTCGACGGTGAGATCACCACCCGGCGCTATTTCGACCCCGACTTCGCCGTGCGTCCGGTACGAGCTCGGGACCAGACCGACCTCTACAGCCGGATCCGCGAGACCCTGGACGAGTCGGTCCGGGTGCACATGCGCGCCGATGTCACCGTGGGAGCTTTCCTGTCCGGGGGCATCGACTCGACGGCGATCGCAGCGCTGGCCAAGCAGTACAACCCGGACCTGCTCACATTCACGGTCGGTTTCGAGCGCCAGGGTTACTCCGAGGTCGACGTGGCGGCGGAGACAGCCGCGGCGATCGGAGTCGAACACATCACTCGGGTGGTGACCGCCGACGAGTTCGCCGAGGCCGTACCTTCCATCGTCTGGTATCTCGACGACCCGGTCGCAGACCCGGCGCTGGTCCCGCTCTGGTTCATCGCCCGCGAGGCCCGCAAACACGTCAAGGTGGTGCTGTCGGGTGAAGGCGCGGACGAACTGTTCGGCGGCTACAACATCTACCGGGAGCCGCTGTCCCTGGCCGCTTTCGGCAAGCTGCCCAAGCGGGTCCTGCGGGGGCTGGCAGCGCTGTCCGAGCGGATCCCGGCCGGTGTTCGCGGTAAGGACCTCCTGCGCCGGGGATCGATCCCGCTGGACCAGCGCTACTACGGCAATGCCCGGATCTTCCGTGACGAGGAACTCGGTTTTCTCCGCACCTACGACTCCGGCGTCTCGATCACCGATCTCACCGCGCCGCTGTACGAGAAGACCCGCGCTCGCGGGTACGACGACGTGACCGCGATGCAGTACGTCGACCTGTTCACCTGGCTGCGTGGCGACATCCTGGTCAAGGCCGACAAGATGACGATGGCCAACTCGCTTGAGCTGCGGGTCCCCTTTCTCGACCCGGAGGTCTTCGCCGTTGCCTCGACGTTACCGGTCAGGGAGCGAGTGACCCGGGAGACGACCAAATACGCGCTACGCCAAGCACTTCGGGAAGTCGTGCCCTCTCACATCTTCAACAAACGCAAGCTCGGCTTCCCGGTCCCGACCCGGCTCTGGCTGGCCAACGAGCTGCACGATTGGGCGCGGTCGATCATCGTCGAGTCACAGACCGAAAGCCTGATCGTGCGTACAGACATCCTGGCGATGTTGGAGGCCCACCGTCGTGGTCCGATCGACTTCTCCCGCAAGCTCTGGACCGTGCTGGTCTTCATGATCTGGCACGGCATCTTCGTCGAGAAGCGGATCACCCCGGAGATTCCCGAGGTGCACTACCCGGTGCGGCTCTGATCGGTCGGCAGCGCCTCGATGGCTCTCGGCCGTACTCGACTGGCTCGTTTGGCTGCATACATTGCGCGGTCTGCCGCATGCAGTAGCCCGGCGCCGGCCTCGCAGGCCGGCCCGGTCGCGACTCCCACGCTGACGGTCACGGCTGAACCCAGGGCCAGGGAAACGGCCTCGGCCATGCGGCCGGCCAGCGCCGTGGCCTGAGCGTGATCTGTCCCTTCCACCACCGCCACGAACTCGTCGCCACCGAGGCGGGCCACCAGATCCCCGGCCCGAACCTGGCCGGTCAGCGCGCCGGCAACGGCCTGCAACGTCAGATCGCCTGCCTCGTGCCCGCCGGCGTCGTTGACCGCCTTGAGCCGATCCACGTCGACGACGATCATGGCGACCTCCGTCGTGTCAGCCGATCTGTCCAACTCGGCGACTCTCACGTCGAAGGCCCGTCGGTTGCCGATCCCGGTCAGTGCGTCGGTATGGGCCAGCACCTGCACCCGGTCCCGCTCGAGAGTCACGCGCTGAAGGATCTGAACCGACCGGGCATTGTGCAGTGTTCGCAGCCGCTGACGCCACATCGTCTTGGCCAGCTGGTCACCGTAGGCCAGAGCTGCCCGCGCCGCGTCCGAACCCGACCGCGCGAGCAGCGCCGCGCGGGTGTGATAGGCAGCCGAGGTCAGCATCCAGGTCGCGTCTGCGGGTAAGGCATCGCAGGCCTGCGCTGCAACCTCGAGCGCCTCGGGTAGCCGTCCGGCCCGTTCCAGTGCCCAGGCCAGGAACGGCAGCGCAAAGGCGCGACTCTCGCGCAGTCCGTGGTGTTCCACGGCCTGCAGGCCGTCGCGGATGCGGACGACCACCGCGTCCGCCGCCTCGCCGCTCGAGTCCGCGCAAGCCGCGAGCAGATCTGCAATGGCGGCATACGACACGGTCTCATCGATGCTCGCGTACTCCTGGGCGAGGACGGCATGTCGAGCTGCGGTTGCGCTCTTGTCCCGGGCGCGGGCCGTCTCTCGGATTCGAAACAATTCCACCGACCAGTTGAGGTGCAGCTCGGCGAGATTGAGCTGGCTGGTCACCGCGATCTCAGCCGACTGAGTCAGTGCAGCACGCAGCGCTGCTTCGTAATGTGGCAGCGCCAATTCGTAGAGACGCAGATCGTGGTAACCGTGACCCAGACCGGTGTGGGCCGTGGCCAAGACGAATCCGTCGTTGACATCGTTGGTCAGGGCGGCTTCGGCCTGCGCGAGATCGTGCAGGGTCGATTCCAGGTCGAAGACCTGCGGGCTGATCTCGCTGATGAGCATCTGTTGACACGCACGGAAGGCCAGGGCAATCGAATGCCAGCCAGCCAGATCGGCCTCTGCGCTCGTTCCCGCGGTGATACTCCCTGCGGTCACCGTGCCCCCGGTCATCGTCCCGGCGCTCGATGTGATGCCCCGTCCACCGGTGATGGCCAGCATCTTCTCGGCGCCCTGCACGGCGCCCTGGTGGTCTCCGAGGCACCGCAGGGCAACGGCTCTGGCGTAGAGGACCCCCAAGCTCTGCCCGGCGCGGAGCAACTCGTCGGCCCGCACCAGCGCTTGCTCCGGCTGGCCGGCCTGGGCCAGGCGCAGGAGTCGGATTACGCCAGCCTTGCTGTCGGTCATACCGGCTCCGGAATCCCCTTCGGCTGCGTTGGCCCGCACTGCCCGTGTCCATCATGCCCCCGCAGATGCGTATGTGCCGAGCCTGTGCAGCCACCAGCTCGATCGGGCAACTCCACTTGACATCGGTCCCCGGGCGGATGAGCGTCATCCCGTGACCAGCTTTGACCGCCTCCCCGAGGGCCTTCCGGTCCCGGTCGACGACGGGGCCGCCGATCACCTGCTCGGTTCGTCCGCGCCAGAGGTGGGGCTGGCAAGCACGACGGGAGCGGTGCTTCGACTCGACCGGGTACCGGGCCGGACGGTGTTGTTCGGCTACCCGCGGACAGGCACGCCGGGGCAACCTCCTCCGGACGGCTGGGACGCGATCCCCGGAGCCCGTGGGTGTACACCACAGGCATGCGGCTATCGGGACTCCTACGCTGACTTCGCCGAGCTAAGCGCCCAGGTCTTGGGCATCTCCAGTCAGTCTGCCGCCGAGCAGCACGAGGCTGCCCGGAGGCTGCACCTGCCTTATCCCCTGCTGTCGGACAGCGACGCAGCGATGATCCGGGCGTGGAAACTCCCGACCTTCACTGTGGACGGGTGCATTTTGCTCCGGCGGATAACGATCTTCTTGCTCGACGGTGTGGTGGACGGGGTGATCTACCCGGTGTTCCCACCCGATCGCAGCGCCGAGGCCGCGCTGGCGTGGCTGCGTGATCGGGCCGCGACATCCACACCGACGAACCCACGCTTCGTGCCCAGACGCGGCCTGCCGCACCCGATTCCGCCGCGCTTGGTCCGCTGAAGGAACTGGTGCGCTGAGAATCAGTTGAAGGAGTCACCACACGCGCAAGATCCCTGCGCGTTGGGGTTGTCGATGGTGAACCCCTGCTTTTCGATCGTGTCGACGAAATCGATGACGGCCCCGCCGAGATACGGCGCGCTCATCCGGTCAGTGACCACCTGTACGCCGGAGAAGTCGGCCACGACGTCCCCGTCGAGGGCCCGCTCGTCGAAGAACAACTGGTAACGCAGGCCAGAACATCCACCAGGCTGCACGGCGATGCGCAGGCGCAGATCGTCACGCCCCTCTTGGTCGATGAGCGCTTTCACCTTGGCGGCGGCCGGATCCGACAGCACAACGCCGCTCAACGGCTTGGACGCGGTCTCGGTTGTCTCGGTGCTCGTGGTCATGCCATGCCCTCCTGGGCGCTCGTCGGGCGCATCGTCCCCGCCGCGGTAGTCACTGCCATCCAGAGCCAACAGCGACCTCCTGGGGTCTGTTCCATGATAGGCCCCTCACTGCTCGAACCCCGTCCAACGCGTCGTCCGGGCCGCCACCCCGGCACGCGCCCTCCCAGGTGGCTGCACCGGCACCGGCGGCTAGATTGCACAGTTGTGAAGCTGCCCACTGTGAAGTTGCCCGGCATGGGTCGGGGAAAAGCCGATGCCGAAGCGAAACAGAAGTCGATCGAGGCTGCCCAACTCGAGTCAGCAGCCGTCGGCAAGGGCCGCCCCACGCCGAAGCGACGTGATGCGCAGGGACGGCGCTCCGGGCCTCCGCTTCCGCCGCCGACCACGAGAAAAGAGGCCTACCGTCGGACGCGGGAGACCCAGGCCTCCAGTCGCAAGACCACCCGTGCAGCTGCCTCTTCCGGGGTGGAGGCGGCCCTGCCTCGGCGAGACCAGGGGCCGGCTCGGCGGTTGGTCCGCAACATCGTCGACTCGAGGCGCAACATCGGCAGCGTATTCCTGCTCATCGCAGCACTCGTCCTGGTCGGCTACTTCATCCCGGACACTCGAATTCGCAGCTACACCGTGCTTCTGT
>JACCUM010000096.1 GCA_013811805.1 Geodermatophilaceae bacterium
TTGAGCGGGTTGAGATAGACGTAGCCGTGCTTCTTCTCGGTCCGCGGGACCGATCCGGGCGGCGCCGATCCCAACTCCTGCTGGACGATCTCCTCGCAGGTCAGCCAGCCAGACTGCCGAAGGGCCACACCGCCCGCACAGTTGACGACCGTGCCGGTCAGGCTCACGTAGTCCTGGGTGAGCCCGCCGCTCGGAGTGAAGAACTTCCTGGCGTCGAAGGTGAGCGTCGTGTTGCCACCCTCGGCCGTCTTGTCGTAGGCGTTGGGGGCCGGCTCGACGGTGAACTGACCCTGGGTGAACGGCGCCTCTTGGCTGAACCGGATCTCCTGATTGCGAATCAGTCGCACCCCGGACGCCACGCCGCCGAACGCCCCCATGCCGTCGTGGGCTCGTGCCGCCAGCCGCCCATCGGACATCTCGCTGCCGGTCTTGGAAAAGATCGTGTACACGAAGCCCGCCGGCAGTGCGAGCCATTGCTGACCATCGTTCAGGGACGTTCTAGGACTAAGCGGGCCGTAATCGACGTTGGCGCTGCCTCTGCCGCTGCCGGGTGCGGCCTCGGCCATCCGGGTTGAGACTGCCTGCAGGGCAGTGCTCCCCAAGATCGCGCCTCCAGCTGTCAACCCTCCTGCCTTGAGGAGAGAGCGGCGGTCGAGTGCGGTCATGAGGTGCCTCCAGATGTCGTGTCGATGACCCACACCCTGCAGATCCGGGATGACGTCAGTGCGCTCCGAGGGGGTTTGTCCGGCGAACGGTGGATGAACGTGGGATTCTGCGTGCCTGACCCGGCCGCCTGCACTGCAGCGGCAGGCCAACGGCAGAATCGGCCCAGTGGCCCAGCTGACTCTGCTCCTCGCGCTGTTCGCGGCCACCATCGTGCTCGGTCCGCTGGCCGAGCGGCTGAAGCTGCCCTACCCCGTCTGATGCTGGCCTTCGGTCTGCTGGTCGCCTTCGTACCCGGCCTGCCACGGCCGGACATCAGCGCGGACCTGATTCTCCCGCTGGTCCTGCCGCCGTTGCTCTTCGCCGCCCCCGCCGTACGTCGTGGCGGGAGTTCCTCGACAACCGGCGGGCGATCGGACTGTTGGCTGTGGCGCTGGTTGCGGTCACCACGCTTGCCATCGGCTTCCTGCTCCAGGCCCTGATACCCGACCTGCCACTGATAGCAGCAATCGCCTTGGGCGCCATAGTCGCTCCGCCTGACCCGGTGGCGGCCACCGCGGTCTCGCGCCAGGGCGATGCTGTCCCTAGGGCGGCGGCGCCGTCCACATGGCCGCTCGTGCAGCCCCCATGCGCCCTCACTTGCAGCACCCTCGATCTGTGCACCGCCGACGCGAGCTGCCTACGGCACTGACTGAGCTGGCGCTCGAGCGGGCCGGTGTCGTCACCCGACAACAGGCGACGACATCCGGTCTCGGTCGACACGTCATCGAGCGTCTAGTGGGACAGCGATCGGCTGAGAGCTGGATGGTGCTCGCACCGGGCATCTACTTCACCCGCTCT
Source organism: Geodermatophilaceae bacterium (assembly GCA_013811805.1). Lineage (GTDB taxonomy): Bacteria > Actinomycetota > Actinomycetes > Mycobacteriales > Geodermatophilaceae > JACCQS01. The sequence continues at coordinate 1,504 of JACCUM010000096.1, forward strand.
GGTCCTGTGCCCTGGCTGGCCCTGGCCTGGGCAGGAGTCCTCGTCGGCGGTCCTGGGTCGGTATTGACGAAGCTGTCCGCGGCCACCATGCACGGTCTGACCGACTTGCCGGCGCGGACCCGGCTGGAGGACACCGTGTTGGATCTGTGTGCATGTGGTGGGCCTGCGGACGTTGTCGAATGGATCACCAAGGCGGTACAGCGGCGACTGACCACACCGGCACGCCTGCACGAGGCACTTCTCGGCCGCCGGCGCCAGCGACACCGTTTCCTGATCGAGCAGGTGCTCGGTGACGCCGACGCGGGCGTGCACAGCGGCTGGAGTACCGGTTCGCGCGGGATGTAGAGCGGACGCATGGATTACCTACTGAACGGCGCCAGTTCCGGGTACCCGGCACAGATCGGTACGCGGATGTGGGCTACGAGGAGTTCGCCCTCCTCATCGAGCTCGATGGGCGGATCGGCCATGTCGAAAAGGGCATGTGGCGCGATCGCACGCGGGACAACGCGCACGCAATCGCCGGGTGGCTGACCCTTCGCTTCGGCTGGCACGACGTCGTCACCGATCCGTGCGCGGTCGCCGCTCAGATCGCGGCCGTCCTGTGTACTCGTGGCTGGACCGGCCGGCTGAGCGCGTGCTCGACCTGTGGGTCCGTTCGAACCGCGTAGTCGGGGTCTCCACTGACCCATTGCGGGCGATGCCGCCAAGCTCAGCGGCGGTTGCGGGCGATGCCGGCCAACGCGATGCCGGCCGCGACACTGACATTGAGTGATTCGGTCTCGGAGTTGATCGGGATCCGCGCCACGTAGTCGCAGCCCGCGCGGACCAACCGGGTCAGCCCCGAGCCCTCTCCGCCGAGCACCAGGACCAGCGGTTGACCACTGACGTCGATGTCGTCGATGTCGGGCTCGCCGGAGGCGTCCAGCCCCACTGTGGTCAGCCCGGCCTTCTGGTAGGACGCGAGCGCCCGGCCGAGGTTGACCGCGCGAGCGACCGGGACCCGGGCTGCCGCACCTGCGCTCGTACGCCATGCTGATGCTGTCATCCCGACCGAACGCCGTTGCGGCACAACAACTCCGTGCGCACCGAAGGCCGCAGCCGACCGTACGATCGCGCCGAGGTTACGTGGGTCAGTGACCCCGTCCAGCGCCACGATCAGCGCCGGACGGCCGGAGTGATGTGCATGTACGAGCAGGTCATCGGGATGGGCGTAGGCGTACGGCGGCACCTGGAGTGCGATCCCCTGGTGCAGTGCGCCGTGGGTCATCCGGTCGAGTTCGGGCCGGCCGATCTCCTGCAGCGCGATCCCCCGGTCGGCAGCGGTCCGGATCGACTCGTTGACCCGGTCGTCGACATCCATGCCGGTCGTGACGATCAGGGCGAGGGCGGGGATCTTGGCCCGCAGTGCTTCCAGAACCGGGTTTCGGCCGAGCAGCAGTTCGGGCGCGTCGGCTGCCTTGCGCGCCCGCTGCCGAGCAACCTCCTCGCGGCGTTGGATCGACTCCGCGCGGCGTGCCGCTGGATGGTTCGTGCGGTCTTCGGCCTTCGGGGTGGGCTTACGACCGGAAAGCTTCTTGCGCCCGTGCCCGCCCGTTCCGGCCGAGGGACCCTTCTTCTTGGACTGCGCGGCGGCGCGTTTGCCTGGCCGGCCGCGGGCGCTGGGACTCATCTTCCTGCCGTCCATCTGCTGCCATCAGCGGTGTCCTCGACCGCTATGACTCCTGCGGCCAACTTGTCACGAATCGCATCTGCGGCCGCGTAGTCCTTGCGCGCGCGGGCCGCCTCGCGCTGCACGAGCAACTCCTCGACCAGCCAGCCGACAGGGGGGAACCCACCCGCGGACAGAGTCCCGCTGCCACTCAGACCTACGATGCCCGCGCCGGCCAAGGGAGCCCTTGTCACCCATGGCTCGGACAGGGGATCAAGCCCCAGGATCCCTAGCATCGCTCGCACTGAGCCCAGCGCACCGCGAACCTGTACCTCATCTCCGGCAGCCAGCGCAGCATTTCCACTGCGGACGATCTCGTGGATGCATGCCATCGCCGTGGGCGTACCCAGGTCGTCGTCCATCGCGGCGGCGAAGTCGGCGCACACCACCGG
>JACCUM010000514.1 GCA_013811805.1 Geodermatophilaceae bacterium
CCGAACCACTGCGCGCGGTCGCCGGCGACGCGGTTCCGACCACTCTGGCGGTGGTGGGTCAAGTGCTCTCCGCCGTGCGCAAGGCCAAGTCCGAGGCCAAGCTGTCCATGCGCGCCGAGGTCGCGACGGTCGTGGTCAGCGGGACTCCAGGACAGCTCGCCCTGCTGGAGGCCGGTCGCGACGACCTCTGCAACGCGGGACGCATCCAGTCCTTGGAGTTAAGCGAATCCGACGGCGCGATCATGGCTCAGGTCACACTCGCCGAATCCGCCCGTACGACCCCGTGAACCCTGCTGCATCTGCTGAGCCCGGCAAGTGTATGCAGGCTGCCCCCTGCCTGGTCCAGGTCCTGGCGAACACTGGGCAGGATGCCCCCTGCAGTTGCGCGGGCACTGTGGATGCCTGACCGCGGCTGTCCACACCCGCACTGACCTCATTGCTCCGGCATCGGCGTAGCTGGATCGTGGCGACATGGTTGGCACAGCCCGGGCGACGATTCTCGGCGAGGTTCTCCGGGCAGGAGACGGGGTCGCGACACGGCACCAGCTGTTGTCCGCCGTTCCGCGCACCTATCTCGACTTCGCCGTTCGGCGCGGAGAGCTGGTCCGACTGCTGCCCTGCGTCTACACCTGGGCCGGCCGGGAATCCGCCCCCGAGATCAGGGTGCGCGGTGCCATCGCATTTGCCGGCCCGGGCGCGGCGTTGAGCCACACAAGCGCCGCCCGCCGTTGGGATTTCCCGTTGTCTCAGGTCGTCGATGACCGTGTGCACATCCTGACGGCCCGCAGCGTGCATCATCGCAGCGCTGAGTTCGTGGTGGTACACCGTCCCCGAGGCGATGTGCTGGCCGACGGGCTGGTCGTTGCGCGGCGGGGTATTCCAGTGGTCACCGCTGTCCATGCCCTGATCCAGACCTGGTCGATACTCGGACGCGACCATCGTCGGGCGGTGGTCATCGATACGGTGCGCGACGGGCATGTCCGCCCCCGGGACGTACTCGCCGCGACAGCGGAGTGGTCGCAGTTGTGCGGGCGCCGCGAACTGCGCGAGCTATCGCACGATCTGCAAGCGGGGGCGCACAGCGAGCTGGAGATCTACGGGTTGCACCGCATATTTCGAGCTCCAGGTCTGCCGCCAGCGCGGCACCAATGGGAACTCCTGGTCAACGGACGGCGGCGGGTGCTCGACGTTGCATGGCCCGACCTCAAGTTGGCCGTCGAATTGGACGGCGCGGCCTACCACGGGTCTCAGGCAGCACGTGAACGTGACGTTGCCTCGGATGCGGCGCTGGCTGCTCTGGGCTGGCAGGTCATCCGGGTCACCTACCGTCGGTTGCGCGAGGACCCTGATGGTGTCCTTCGCGAACTTCTGAGAATCATTGCCACTCGACGCGCCCAGCTGAGCGCCTGACCGACGCGACGGTCGCTGCCCACAACCGCGCCACCACTCGGGCGGTTGATCCTGCCGCCGAGCCACACTGCAGGCTGCCCCCTGCCCCCGCGCGAGGAGCAATCCGGGCAAGCAGGATGCCCCCTGCATAGTTGGAAACAGCGCGGCTCCCGAGAGAACCCGTTCGGGTGGGCGGAACCTGGTCTCGGGCGGATATGCGCGGGGTTGTATGGCCGGGTGGCGGTTAGGCGGACTTCTCGCGGCGCTCGCGCTTGGGTGCGGCGCGCGGAACGATCGTCGGGTTCACGTGGTCCAGCACGACCTCACGGGTGATCTTTACCGTGGCGACGTCGGTGCGCGAGGGCACCTCGTACATCACCGAGAGCAGGACCTCTTCCATGATCGCCCGCAGGCCACGGGCGCCGGTGCCGCGCAGGATCGCTTGGTCGGCGATGGCTTCCAGGGCATCCTCGGTGAATTCCAGCTCGACGCCGTCGAGTTCGAACAGCCGGCGGTACTGCTTGACCAATGCGTTACGCGGCTCGGTGAGGATCCTGATCAACGCTTCACGGTCGAGTTTCTGGACGCTGGCGATAACCGGAAGTCGGCCGACGAACTCGGGGATCATGCCGAATTTCAGTAGGTCCTCGGGCATCACTTCAGCGAAGACGTTGCGTGAGTCGATCTCGGCCTTGCCGCGGATCACCGCACCGAACCCGA